>NZ_LBMZ01000119.1:0-125781 GCF_001005525.1 Acinetobacter sp. AG1
TAGTAATAATCGCTAAATGCTTAACATAAGTGGGTATTGAAGGGTTTTTCATTGAAGTTATTATATGTTATTAATTTATATAATAAAATTTATTTTGATGTAAAAAACAGAAAGTTTTGATTTATGAGAAAAATCACCAAATGTTATGGGTGGTTGAATATTTTTCCAAGAACTTTTAAAAACATAGACCAAACAAAGTACAAATTCCAATCCTGATTTGAGTTAGAGTAAGATAGTCCCGAAACATCAAGTCATGAAAAACTGATAAGGAATAATATTATGCAGCAACAAGTCATCATTGTCGGTGGAGGTATGGTTGGACTCAGCCTTGCTCTAATGTTGGCAAAATCTAATATCGTAGTAAAGCTATTAGAAGCTGTGAAATATCCGAATTACGATGACGAAAACGTTGCGCCTTATCATTCTAGCTTTGATGCGCGTAATACCGCATTGTCACGCCGTAGTGTACAGATTTACCAAAAATTAGGCTTATGGGATGCATTACAGCAACATGCGACACCAATCTTGCAGGTACATATTACTGAGCAGGGGAGTTTTGGTAAGGCACGCTTAGTTGCAGAACAAGAAAAAGTAGAAAGCTTTGGACAAGTGATTGAAAACGCATGGTTGGGTCGTGTATTACTAACCCAAGTACGTCAACAACCATTGATTGAGTTGATTGATGGTGTACAGGTAACTTCACTGACGCAAGATGCAGACCAAGTCCAAATTGAAGCCATGCGCAATGGTGAATATATCCATTCCTTAAAATCCAAGTTGGTGATTGCGGCGGATGGTCGTGACTCCTTTTGTCGACAAGCAATTGGTGTAGGTGTGGATGAGCATGATTATGACCAAGTGGCCATCGTCACTACTGTACAAACCTCTAAACCCCATCAGCACGTTGGCTTTGAACGGTTTAGTGCTTTAGGGCCATTGGCCTTGTTACCATTACCGGGTGAATACCGTCGTTCAGTGGTTTGGCCTGTAAAAAAAGGTACTGAAGCAGAATGGTTAGGTGAAGAAAATGATCAACATTTCCTTGATGCCTTACAGGAAACCTATGGTGATCGAGCAGGGAAATTTGAAAAAACGGGTAAGCGTTTTAGCTATCCATTGTCGCAAGTGTTAGCAGATAAGCAGGCGGTTGGACGTGTGGTGTTGATGGGGAATGCAGCACATACCATTCACCCAGTCGCAGGACAAGGCTTTAACCTGTGTTTGCGTGATGCAGATGTGTTGGTTCGGTTCCTGATGGAACAATTGGCGAAGTCCGATGATATTGGTGCTCCAGAAAATTTATTGTCCTATGAGCAATCTCGCTTAAAGGATCAGCAACGTGTGATTAAGTTCTGTGATTCAGTGGTGCGTGGTTTCAGTAATCAAAATCCAATCCTCAAATTATTACGTAATACGGGGCTGATTGCATTTGATGTGATTCCGGGTGTTAAGCCTTTGGTTGCTAACTATGCGATGGGACTAAAAGCATGAGTGAGCTGTTAGATGTTGTGATTGTGGGCGGTGGCTTAGTCGGTGGATTAACCGCTTTATTGTTGGCTCAAGGTGGCGTGCAAGCTACAGTGCTGGATGCTGCACCTGTGCTAGATCAAGAAAAGACATTGGCTGTAATGAATCCTCGAGTATTGGCACTGAGTCAGGCGACGATTCATTTGCTTAAAACAGTCGATGTTTGGGATGATTTAGCGCGTCAAATGCCCTATTCAGGTATGCAAGTTTGGAATAAAAATGGCTATGGCGAAATTAATTTTGGTCATGCATCTGAACAGCAACCTCAATCAGATCAGGCTTTAGGTTCAATGGTTGAGCCCAGTGTTTTGAATGTTGCGATTCAACAAAAAATGCTGCAACAACTCAAAGACTATCGCACTCAAGTGAAGGTGATTCGGATTGAGCAGATTCCACAAGGTTGGTCAATTCAATTGGTGGATGGCACAACACTAAAAACCAAGTTGCTCATTGGTGCAGATGGTGCGAATTCTTTTGTACGTGAGCAAGCGTATATTGATCTTGATGTATTGGATTATAAGCAAGCCGCGATCAGTTGTGCGATTAAAACCACTCAGCCGAATCAATATGTGGCACGACAAATTTTCCTACCGACGGGTCCATTGGCTTATTTGCCGATGGCGAGTCTTGATTCACAAGAGAACGGCTATTGGCAGTCGATTGTTTGGACTTTACCTGATGATTATGCTGATGAATATTCGGCATTAAATGATCAAGACTTTATTCGCTTACTGACTCAAGAGAGTCTGCATATGTTGGGTGAGGTGGTTGAGGTGCGTTCAAGAGCGCAATTCCCATTGAAAGCTCGTGCAGCGCAGCGTTACGTTAAATCAGGCTTGGCATTAATGGGCGATGCAGCACACGTCATTCATCCTTTAGCTGGACAAGGTGTTAATATCGGTTGCTTAGATGCTGCGGTATTATGTGATGTATTACTGCATGATTTAAACCGTGGTGTGTGGGCCAATGATCAAACTTTATTGCGTTATGAACACCAACGTAAAGGTCAGAATGATGCCATGATGCACAGTATGTCCGCGATTGGTTGGTTGGAAAGTTCAGAATTATTTCCGTTTGTTTGGGCACGGAACTTTGGTCTAAAACAAGTTGAACAATTCGATTGGTTTAAAGATCGCTTTATGCGACAAGCGAATGGATTAGGGGCTTTACAGCACACTCGTTATGCTTGCTAAAAAACAGTAGATATTTTTTAAACAATCATTTATAAATCAGAGTGAATTTGGTTATAAAAAGCACAATTTGATGAATATTTTGCTTTGATAAATGAGAAGAGCTTGTTAAATTTCATCAAGTTCTGATGACCAAATAACGATGATGAGAGTTTAGTCATTGTGGGGAGAGTAATATGACGGAAATGAATGATTACGACGAAAACACTGAAGATTCTGCGGTAGACGATGAAGAAGCGAAAGCTGCAGAAAGTGGTGCGGATAGCGAAGAGTCAAGTGCCAATGATGCAGATTTGGCTGAAGCAGAAACCTTAACAGTAACTGCTAAACAGAAACAACGCCAAGCTCTAGAAGATGAGGTTGCAGCGTTTTTGGCACGTGGTGGGCGTATTACCGAAGTGCCACCGGGTGAGACCCACGAATAATTTATGCATAAAAGAAGCCTAATCATAGGCTTCTTTTTATTGAGTTAAAGTATTAAAGTAAATAGAATTCTGTGTTTACTATATTATTAATTTATTGAAATATTTTTCTTATCTCACTGCCGAACTCTTGCTAATCAATCCTCCCATTGCACCCATTAAATTGCTTATTGGTCAGTTTATAATAAACCAAACAATTGTTTTGATAGTTGCCAGTAGTTACGAAAAGGGATCAGTTGAAAATTGATAAGGATTAAAATTAAAACCATAAATTATCATGATTGAGGTGCTTTTTTATGTTGGTGAGATTCATGCTCACATTCAAGTGGTTGATGTAACTCCTTTAAAATACCACATTGCTGAATTGTACGATGTTGAGAGCATTGCTGTTTTAGGTGATAAAGATCTTGCTTGAGATGTTCCAGATTTTTTATTTTCTGAGAAACTTCATTAAGATATTGATCTATTAGATGGTCCACTTCCATACATGTTTGATCTGGTTTTGCGGATAGTTCTTTGAGTTTTTGAATATCGTGCAGCGTAATTCCAAGCTCTCGACAATGTTTTAGAAATAAAAGCTCTGAAAGCATCTGTGCAGAGTAATAGCGATAATTTCCAGCACTTCTTTTTGCTTTTTCAAGCAATCCAATTTTTTCATAATAACGAATGGTATCGACTGAAACACCAGTCTCTTTTGCTAATTGTCCAATCGTAAGATTAATCATGCTTGACTCTGGAGTTACTCTAGGGTTTTAAATCACTATAAAAGATTATGTGAGAAAAGTCATGGCAGGATGTGGATGCAATACAGCATGTGCCCCAGCAAAAAAAATTAGCCCAAAATTCAGAAAAGCACTTTGGATTGCTTTAGTTTTAAATGCACTGATGTTTTTTGTTGAGATTATTGGCGGCTCACATGCACGTTCTGTGTCGTTATGGGCAGATGCACTAGATTTTGCAGGTGATGCCGCCAACTATGCTATCTCATTGGCAGTGTTGTCGATGACCTTGTATTGGCGGGCGACAGCAGCTTTATTAAAAGGTATTACCATGGCTGTGTTTGGCATTTTCGTTATGATTAAAGTGATGTGGACATGGTGGCTTGGGATCACGCCTGAACCAATGCTGATGGGAACGATTGGTGTACTGGCATTAGTCGTGAATGTGGTTGTTGCATTAATGCTTTATGCATTCCGTGATGGTGATGCAAATATGCGGTCAGTATGGCTTTGTAGCCGTAATGATGCGATTGGTAATATTGCGGTGATTATCGCTGCGGTAGGGGTATTTGGGACAGGAACCATGTTTCCAGATTTAATTGTTGCTTTTATCATTGCATATTTAGGTGTTTCATCTGGCGTGAGTGTCATTCAACAAGCCAGAGCAGAAAGAAAAATAGACCCAGATACTTTCGGTACAAAAGCTTAAAAGAGATTGTTTTGATACTTTATCTTAACAAAGGTGTAGATTTCACAGAAATCTACACCTTTGTTTTTTAATCTTTTTGAGTGAGTTCTAAAGCGCGTTGATAAGCAACTTTCTTTTTGATACCTGTCAAATCAGCAGCCAATTGAGATGCTGCCTTGACTGATAAATCTTGTAATAAGCGTTTTAGCAACTCATCCAATTTATCTTGTTCCATGTCTTTTTCAGCAGTGGCACCACCCACCACGACTACAATTTCACCTTTCTCTTGGTTGTGATCATTTTCAATAAATGTGACCAACTCTTTTAAAGTCATTTTTTTAATAGTTTCAAAGGTCTTTGTGATTTCACGAGCAAAACCTACAGGACGATCTTCACCAAATACCTCAGCCATATTTTTAATACTGTCTAAAATACGATGTGGTGCTTCATAGAAAATGAGTGTTTGTGTCTCATCTTTTAGTTTTTCAAGTTGGCTAATTCGTTGCGAAGCCTTTGACGGTAAGAAACCTTCAAAACTAAAGCGGTCACTTGGTAAACCTACAGCACTCAAAGCTGCAATTGCAGCACAGGCACCTGGTACTGGAATGACGCGGATCTTATGTTCTTGTGCTGCGCGTACTAATTTAAATCCAGGGTCACTAATTAACGGTGTTCCCGCATCACTAATCAGAGCAATACTTTCACCATTTAACATTCTTTGTATAAGTTGATCAATTTTGTTACTTTCATTGTGATCATGACACGCTGTTAACGGTGTTGAGATATTATAGTGTTTAAATAATTGAGCAGATTGACGAGTGTCTTCTGCCGCAACCACCGATACAGACTTTAAAATATCAATCGCACGAAAGGTCATGTCATCTAAGTGCCCAATCGGGGTTGCTACAACAAATAATTGAGCACTCATAAAAGGTAACTCCCTCATGTATTACAAAAAATATTGTTTGCTGCTAGGTTTGGCAGCGCTTGTAAGTCCTGTATATGCGGACATACTCGTGATTCTACCCGAATCGGGTACGATGGCGCGAGCGAGTCAAAGCATCAAACGCGGTTTTCTGAGTGCTTATACAGCATCTGGCAGTAAAGAAAAAATTATTTTTGTAGATTCAACTAAAAATAGTATCGATACGATTTTTAAGAAAAAAATAGATCACAACGTCCATTTGATTGTTGGGCCCTTGCTAAGAACTGAAATTGAAGAGGTGATTCAAATGAATCCTCAAATTCCTGTGCTTGCTTTAAATGATGTTAATACTCAAGGTAATAACGTATGGCAATTTAGCCTAGCAAAGCAACAAGATGCGGCAGCATTAAATCATCGTTTTCAAAAAGATCGCATCAAAAAGATTTTTATCGTTCGAGAAACAGGAACTGAGTCAGCAACAGAACTTTTGCTTTCTGCCCTAAAGGATCAATTTTCATCAGAAATAGAATTTGTTGATGAAGTACCACAAAAACGATCTAGTAAAGAAGGGGTATTATTATTAGGGAGTCACCATTGGTTGGAACAATTAGGTACATTACCCGAAAAGAATATTTATGTCACACCGATGAGTATTGAGCAGGGACAATCTATTCCAATCGGTTTAAGTTTTTGTGATACACCCGCGCTATATAATGGACAATGGGCAGATTTAATCGAAGCCTATAAGAAACAACCAGAAACAATGGCATTTCAACGTTTATTAGCTTTTGGAGGAGATGCTTGGACCATAAGTCAACAATTATTAGAAAACCCTGAGCGTAAATTCACCTTTGAAGGGCGTACAGGTACGATTAGCGTTAAAGATGGAAAAATTGATAGGCAACCTTATTGTTATCAACAACAAAAAAATGAAATTCAAATTTTAAAATAAAAATGGTCGTAGTATGGCAGAAGATATTGTTGAGGATTTGGGTCGTTGGGCAGAACAAAAAGCAAGGGAATTATTGGAATTAGAAAATTACCAATATGTAAATCAAAATTATCATTCTAGATATGGTGAAATTGATCTGATTGTAAGATCAGGTAAAGAGCTTGTTTTTGTTGAAGTAAAGGCTAGATCTTTAGGGAGTTATGCGACCGCTTGTGAAGTTATTACTCGCGCGCAACAACGTAAAATCATTAAAACAGCACAATTTTTTTTACAAAAACATCCTAATTATGATGATTTTGATTGTCGTTTTGATGTGATTTGTTTTGATTTTCCAAAGAAATTTGCAAAAACAGTACAACCAGATTTTTCCAAATTGCAGTATGATCAGCAATGGATTCAACATGCGTTTACTTTAGATTGAGTAATAATTTATTATTTTTTAAGATAAATGCCAAAGATTTAACAAGTTTGAAGATAGGGAGTCTTGCCAAGTGTTAAAACGTTTAACGATTACGTTACTTTGCGCTGCAAGTTTATCAGGATGTGCGAGTTTTATTTCAGGTGGTACAGGAACTTCGCCGATTGGTACTGAAAGTGGTGAACGTAGTTTAGGGCAGGTTTTTATTGATTCCTCAATTAAACGCACTGCAAATATTAATTTGTATAAATTGGATCATCGCTTTAAGCAGTCACGAATCAATATTGAAAGTTTTCATAGTAATGTTTTATTAACAGGGCAAGTTCCTGATCCTTATTTGAAACAATTAGCAGAAGACAATTTAAGAGCGATGAGTGATGTAAAAGCTGTGCATAATTACATTACTGTTGGTGATAAAGTAAATTACAACACGATTATGCAGGACTCTACTGTGACCGCAAATACTCGTGGTTTGCTAATGAGAGCACCTGTTGTATCTGATAGTAAAGTATTAGTTCATACTGAAAATGGCATCCTTTATGTGATGGGACGTTTAAATACCGCTGAGATAAGAGATTTAGATGATGTCTTACAAAAAGTTGGTAATGTGAGTAAAATCGTGACACTGATTGATAATATTGATCAACCATCTGGGGCGGTAGCAAGTGCTACAGCAGCAACACCGATGATTGGTGGTGCTTCAACACAACCTTTAGTTGAAACTCCAGTTGCAATTGATCCCGATCAGACTGAACCAGCGACTATTACTCCGACTAAACCCTAATCTATGAAGCAACTTATTCAACAAGTACAAGAAAATGTTATACGGGCGAAAAACTTTTATCAGGAATTTCGCCTATATGATTTAGCAAGCTATTCGATGAATTATCTGACGCCAAAGGATACTTTTGAAAAAGAAGAACATCTTGCTTATGGATTAAAAGCCAGAAATCGACTGGATCTTTATCGAACCAAGAATCCAAAGAAACAAAAACCTTTGATTGTTTTTGTACATGGTGGATCATGGCAACATGGTAATAAGAGAGATTATTTATTCATTGGCGAAACCTTTGCTCGAGAAGGTTTTGATGTTGCTGTTATTAATTATCAACTTGCTCCAGAGAATATCTTTCCAGCATTTGTCGATGATCTAGCGCAAGCGATTCATTATTTGAATCAAAATAAAGCGAAGCTGAATATTTCAACTGATAACATCATTTTGATGGGACATTCTGCGGGTGCTTTTAATGTGATGTCTGTGGTGTATTCTGCTCAGCCTCAGCAATTTAAATATACAGATAATATTAAGGCAATTGTTGGTTTGGCTGGCCCGTATCATTTTGACTATAAAGATGATCCTTTATCTGAACATGCTTTTGATCAAAAAACATCGTATCAACAAGTGATGCCGTATTATTTTATCAATCCGAATAAGATTAAACATTATTTATTGATGGCTGAGAATGATCAGTTGGTTGGTAATCATAATAGTTTCGATCTTGATAAGGCATTGAGAGAAAAGGGTAATCATAGTCATGTGATGATTATTCCTAAGACTGGACACATTACCATTGTGGCGACTTTGGCCAGTTTTGTAAGTCATTACTTCAAAACCAAACGAACGATTTTGCATTTCTTAGATGAAGCTTTAGAAGATTAAATAAAAAAGCATCTTGATTAAGATGCTTTTTTATTCTCAACGATTTGCATAATCATTGCATGTGCAATACTACCTTTAAACGGAATTTCAGGTAGTTGATCAAACTTAAAGAATTGAGCTTCACTAATTTCTTCCACTTGTAATTGAATATCACCTGAATCATATTCAGCATGAAAAGCAATCATTAAATTACTTGGAAATGGCCACGGTTGGCTTGACATATAACAAATATTTTTCAGTTTTAAACCGACTTCTTCAAAAGCCTCTCGTTGTACAGCTTCTTCTAATGTTTCACCGACTTCAACAAATCCGGCAATTAGCCCGTACATATTACTTTTATTATGCGCCGATTTCGCAAGTAAAATTTCATCATCACCTTTGGTAATGATTGTAATAATACAAGGTTGAACGCGAGGATATTGATGATAGCCACAAGCAGGGCAAACCATTGCATATTCTTTGGCATGAATTTCAGTCATATGACCGCAATGGCTACAGAATTTATGGTTACGTCGCCATTCTAATAGTTGGACTGCTCGACTGGCTTGAAGAAATTCTGTAGTTGACCATGATTGAATCAGTTCACGGATTGGAACGAGCTGATAGCCATCGGGAATGGCTTCATTTTCAAGTAGATCACGCGCGATAACGTGATCATTATGATTCAAGGGTAAATCACTTGCTAATTTTTCAACTTCTGGCAGTTGAAGATTTTGGTCGACTAGCAGTTTTTGGTGTTGAAAAATATAAGCAAGTGATAGTTGAGTCATTATGCGGCTATGTTTTGTAATTGCTGACTGCTTGATAATGCCACATCAAACATAGATTGCAATACAGGTTGCTTATTCTTCAGGTTATCAACGAGTAAATCTAAACCAGCAACAACATTTAGAATGCAGTTAATTTGCTCAGCATCAATCGCTTCGTTCTGATTCAAACGATGTTGCGCAAAATGTGCTGCACCTAACAGTGCAGTTTGTTGAGCAGAGCTACCTAAGAATAACGCGGCGCCTGATAACTCATTCAAATATACAGGAAGGGCTTCTAATGTATTGGCTGTTGGATCTTGTACATACAAACTTAAGGTTTGAGTCAATGTTTCAATCAAAGTCTTAGTTTCAGTCAACAATGCTCGGTGAGCTTCATCTAAACGATCTAAAGAAATTTGCATATTGTTGACGCGTAATTGTAAACGACTTGAAGTGTAATTACGCTCTAATATACCGATTGAATTCATCGATGCCAAAATGCTATTCATTAACTGTTGAATAGAAGTTGCATCAGTTAATGTATTTGGTTGACTCAATTTTTCAGCTTGCTGAGTTAATTCTTTGGCTGCTTCGTTTAAGTTAAGTACCTTAAATACATTAGAAAGTTGAGTTAACTTTTGCTGTAGTTCTTGGGTTTTTTCAGCCGACATATTTTGATGGTTATACTCAATTTCATTACGAATTTGAGCCATTTCATTTGTCATTAATTGACTGATTGTATGTACCGTTTCATAGTCAGGGCCGTATAAATGACGACTCAAAACTTGAAGTTGAGTATCACTGAGTAATTCATCACCAATGTTCAATTGTTGACGAATGTGTTGTGATAAATCATCTTCTTGACTAATGCAGATCGTCAAAATATCTGCCAAGTCAGCAATATTGTTTTGATAAGCTGTTGGTTGAGCCAAGAATTTTGCAATATTCGTTTCGATTTGAATAAGGGTGCGTAAACGTGCCTCTGTAATAAGAAGCTCATCAATATGACCTAAGCCAACATTGACCAATTGCCAATATTGCTGACTAGGCAGATTGTTAGCTAAACCCGCAAGATAAACACCAACAAGCTTAATTCCCTGTAAATCGAGAGGAGATTCACTTTGTTTGATTAACTTGTTTAAGCACAATTTATAAAGCTGATGTATATACTGCGACTGTTCCAAACTTGGTGCTTGTGGCAAATTAAAGTTTGGTGTCATGAAATCCAGTAACGGTTGAAGTGTTTGACCTTCTTTGGTAATTGGCTTGCCTAAAGCTTTCTCCAAGCGATTAAGCGTATCAATTAAGAACTGAGGTACTTTGACTTCACGTAAACAAATAAACTCAATATAGCGTTTTAACATCGTTGTGCCTTCACTGAGAGCAACAACATCGCTAGTTTTAATTTGTTGAGGTTGAGCCATGATTTGACGCATAAGCTCAGCTGAATATTGAGTGATTTGTGCCAAATGAGGCATATCAATTAATGCAAGTACTTGTGTGCATTGTTCGAACTGATTAAGTGCGTCATCAATACCAAAAGGCAATGCTTGTTCTTCGGCAAGCGTATTGACTGCTGTCTCCACCAATTTAATCGAATTGTCGATCTCATTTTTTATTATTAATAATGCAGTTGGGTCGAAATGAATCGAGGTTTGGTAAGACATATGACCTACACCTTTCCTAAGTTGTTATATCCATGAACCTCCTAGAATAGGAGGCAAAATCATTAACAGTTAATATAACTTAAGTTTGAAAACTTGAAATACAAAAAATTACACTCAACAGCAAATTTATTTTGCAAAAAGGCAGGCGCTTCCATGTTTTTGCTCAAATTGTTTGACCCAAGTCTCATGTTCATTTAGTTCATGTTCTGATGGATAGATAATTGGTAAATCCACTTCGATACGAGAACGAGTGGTTTTATTTTGGTTTTGTTCATTTTGTGAAAGGGCATCCATATCAAAAGAAACTTGTCCACCCGTCATTGCGAGATAAACATCAGCCAAAATTTCAGCATCGAGTAATGCACCATGGAAAGTACGATCACGTGCAGGAATTTCATAACGGCGAACTAAAGCATCTAAAGAGTTCTTTTGTCCAGGATGTTTATTTTTAGCCAAAGCCAGTGTATCTGTAACTTCGCAAACATCTGATAATAATGGCAGCCCAACACGTTTGAACTCCATATTTAGGAAGTTCATATCGAATGTCGCGTTATGCGCAATAATTTCAGCGCCTTGTAAAAAATTAAACAGTGTGTCAGCAATTTCTGCATATTTAGGTTTATCTTGCAAAAACTCATCGCTGATACCGTGAATATCTTCAGAGTCACCTACAGGTTTTTCTGGATTGATATAAATATGAATTGAGCTTCCCGTAAGTTTACGATTGATCATTTCAATCGCACCAACCTCAATAATACGGTCACCATCTTGGAAATAGAAACCTGTAGTTTCGGTATCCAGAATAAGTTGGCGAGGGCCTTGCAACTGAACTTTTGCCTCAGTAATAACAATCTGAGGGTGAGCTGTCGTTGTTGATGTATTTGGAGTTACTGAGTGACTCAGTACAGCTACATCAGGATTAATTTCCTCGATACTGATCTCTTCGACTTCTTCAACCAAGTTATCAATATCTTCATCAAGGTCGAGACCAAATGGGTCATCTAATAACCAGTCAGATTCAGGCTTTTTTGTATCAGCGTTAGCCTGCACGAGAGATTTCATTTGTTTGGCCGTTTGTTCGGCACCGAGATTGGCCAATTGATCAGCCATTTCATTACCAGCATGTCCAGCATGCCCTTTGATCCAATTCCATTCAATTTTTCGGTTAGCGCAGACAGCATCTAACTTTTTCCATAAATCAGGATTTTTAACATCTTTCCAATTTTTCTTTTTCCACCCATGAATCCATTCAGTAATACCTTGTTTAACGTAATTGGAATCCGTCCAAATAATCAGATGTGCATCTGTTGGGCAGAAACTTACGCCTTCAATCGCAGCTTGCAGTTCCATTCTGTTATTGGTTGTTTCAGGTTCTCCGCCACAAAGTTTATGTTCATCCTGTTCGGTAATGATATATGCACCCCAACCACCTAAACCTGGATTGCCTTTACATGCGCCATCAACATAAAGTGTGATTGTTTGAGACATAGTTGAACCTAAAGTTAAAAGTTTGTGTTGTATTGCGAGATTACATTCATAAAAAACGATGTTTTATTTGAATGTATATGGCTAGAGTTTAGCACTCTAGCTAGATAAGTTATATTTTAAAGCTTAATTCGGGTGTTGAACGGTTACAAAACTCATATTTTTTAATTTCTTGTAACATTTCCATGCAAATCACGTTAAATTATTGCCTTGTCTAAGTGACATGCTTTACTACAATGGCAAATCAAAGAAATAAACTAGCGTGAGTTGACTGGAAGTTTTTATGTATAAATCGAACACATTGGTGCTGCAAACATCTGCAACATCATTATTCAAAATCACTGTACTCACTTCTGCTCTAACTGCGTTGGGAATCACGACAGGTTGTTCCTCGACACCACAGTCAAACAAAGTATCATCATCTAAGCAAGTTGGTTCAGGTTATTTGGATGCAAGTAGTTTAGATTCTTTAGAAGATTTATTATCAGCTACCGATATGCGCGCTGTTGAAGGCGATCGTTTATTGGTACTGAAACACGGTGATGTGTGGAAGCGAATGACAGTTGGATTCAAAATGGATTTAAACCATTGGGATTCTCGTATTGAAGCACAACGTAGTTGGTTTATTTCTCGTCAACCATATTTAGATCGCTTAAGCGCGCGTGCCAGTCGTTATTTGTATCACACGGTTAAAGAAGCTGAACGTCGTGGTATGCCAACCGAATTGGCTTTACTTCCTGTTATTGAAAGTTCTTACGACCCCGCTGCAACCAGTAGTGCAGCCGCCGCAGGTCTATGGCAATTTATCCCAAGTACGGGACGTATTTATGGTTTGCAGCAAACCAGTTTATATGATGGCCGCCGTGATGTGGTTGAGTCGACGCGTGCTGCTTATGAGTTTTTAGGTAGTTTATATAATCAATTTGGTTCATGGGAATTGGCTTTGGCTGCTTATAACGCAGGACCGGGTCGTATTCAACAGGCGATTAACCGTAATCGTGCAGCAGGATTACCAACGGATTACTGGTCGTTAAAACTTCCGCAAGAAACCATGAACTATGTTCCACGCTTCTTGGCGGTTGCTCAAATTATTAAAAATCCAGGTGCTTATGGCGTAAGTTTACCGCCTATCGCAAACCGTCCACACTTCCGTGAAGTTGGTTTGGCTGCACCTTTGGATATGAATCAAATTGCTTCGATTACAGGCTTAAGCCGTGCGGAATTGTATGCTTTGAACCCTGCACATCGCGGTGAAACTGTTGATCCAATGAGCCCAATGCGTATTTTAATTCCTGCAGATTTAAGTCCGTCAGTCGATACGAAATTACGTTCTGGAAAAGTAAGTTCAGGTGGTTTCTGGGCAAGCAATAGCCAACCACCTGCAATGAATAACAATACACCTAATGTCGCTACCACCACAGTTCGAACCAATATCAACTCTGGTCAGACGATTACACCGTCAACTAAGACACCACCGCCTTTAACAGCAAGTAATACAGTAGTAACGCGCCCAATAACATCAACGCTGACTAAAACCAATACACCAAGAGGTTCTGATGCATTAGCTTCATTTGCTGCTGCCGCCGATGTGCCTAGTGCACCGCGTATTCCTGTTGCGATTACACCAGCGGAAAATGTAAAGCCAGTTAAGATTGAGCCACCGATCTCGGTTAAAGAGCGTGAACAAATTATTGCGGCTGTAAAAGAAACGGGCGAGAAGAAAACAGTTACTCAAGTATTAGAACCACAAGCGACACAAGCAGAAAAAGACCAAGTCGTTGCTGAAATTAAAGCAATTGCACCTCAAGGTACAGAAATTGTCGATCCATTTGATGGCAAGATTAAATTAACAGCAATTCAAACTAGCCAATCTGTTGCTGATCAGAAAGGAGTTGAGGTCAGCAAGGGTTTTGCTTATCCAAAAAACTTAGTTGAAGATGCAGCGACAGCAAATAGTGAAGATGCTAAACGCAATCAAGGAAAGCCGTATATTAAAACGGATACTGATGTCGTTGTGGTTGCTCCGAAAGGCAAGCGTAGCACTTATGTCGTGTTACCGGGTGATACCTTGGCTTTGATTGCGCAAAAAAATGGCGTCAATTGGCGTGATATCGCAACGTGGAACCAGATTGATCCGACTGGAACTCTATTTGTAGGTGCAAGCCTGTATTTATATGACGCAAAACCACAAGCTGTTGAGGCTGCAAAAGTCGTTGAGCGTAAACCTGAGAGTTATGTCGTACAATCCGGGGATAATCTTACCAATTTAGCAACCCGTTTTGATTTAACTTTAAAACAGTTAGCAGACTATAATAATTTATCAGTGACAGATAATTTATTTGTTGGTCAAAAACTAACGCTCAAAGAACCAAAAAACAATCCACGGAACACTCAATTAAACGCGCCACAACAATCAACTCGCGCTGTCGAAAATAAAGCAACTACGATGCAAAAGGTTGCCACGAAATCTTATACAGTGAAGCGTGGCGAATATTTAAAACTGATTGCTGATCGTTATGCTTTATCTAATCAAGAATTGGCTGATTTAACTTCTGGTTTGACTACAAGTAGCAATTTATTTGTTGGGCAAAAAATTAACGTACCGCTGCATGAGGTTTCAAAAACAGAAGAAAATGTTGAACCTAAAACTACGGTTAAATATGAAAATGTAACAGCATCAAGTAACTATAAGACAGAGTCTTATATCGTACAGCGTGGTGATACTTTATCGAGTATCGCAACAAAATCTAAAATTACATTGAGTGAATTGGCTGAACTGAATAACTTCAAAGCCAACAAAAGTGTTCGTTTAGGGCAAGTTTTAAAAGTGCCAGCAGGTTCAACGATTCCTGAGCAATATGTCGTGCAATCTGGTGATAGTCTTAATGCGATCGCAAATAAATATGAGCTGACAGTAAATTATATTGCTGATTTAAATGGTTTAGAACGTACAGCAGGTGTCCGCGTTGGTCAAAAGCTCAAGTTAACAGGTGATGTGCCGAGCAAAAATAATCTCAGTGCAAATAGTAAGTTAAAAGAGAAAGAGCGTGAAGAAACTGCACCAGATGTTTATACCGTAAAATCAGGTGATACTTTAAGCAACATTGCGAGTCGTTATTATTTACAACTGGATTATGTAACTGCTTTAAATGGTCTATCTCGTGGTAGTAGTGTTCGTGTTGGGCAAAAGCTAAAACTTACGGGTGATGTACCAAAAGCTGAATCAGCAAAATCTGAAAATAGTAAAAACAGTGCTAAGTCTACGCCAAGCAAGAATACTGAAAAATATACGGTGAAGGCAGGTGAGTCTCTAAATAGTATTGCGAACCGTTTTGGACTGTCTGGTCGTGAATTGGCTGAGTTAAATGATTTGAAAGCGAATGCAAGTTTGCAACGCGGTCAAAGTATTTCAGTACCTAAAACAGTGACTGAATACAAAGTAAAACGTGGTGATACTTTGATTGGTCTAGCAAGTAAATATGGTATGGATACCAGTGCACTTGCTGAAATGAATGATTTCACTCCAAGTACACAACTACGTATTGGTGATGTGATTAAAGTTCCAAATCTGTAATTAGGAATGAATCAATTTGTTTTAGTTAAAAGGCTTAGTCTATTCTGTGGGCTAAGCCTTTTTGCTCATTTCGCATGTGCTACTATGCAGACGACACCTTATTTAGCAATGCATGTTCAGCCCAAATATGTAAAGTTAAATGCGATGCCTTATGCCAATCTGAATGCACCTAAAGGGGGAATGCTCAGTCAATCTAGTTTAGGCACATTCGATAATTTAAATAGCATGAATGGCAAAGGGAGTTCTACGGAAGGTGTAAATTATCTTTTTGATAGTTTGATGGATCGTGCTTTAGATGAGCCTCGGGTCATGTACCCATTATTAGCTGAAAAAGTGAGTTACGACCCTGATCATCTTAAAGATGTGACCTTCCATTTGAATCCGCAGGCCCATTTTAACAATGGTCAGCCCTTGACCGCAGAAGATGTTAAATTCACCTTTGATACCTACCAAACCAAAGCCAATTTAGGCTTTCAAATGTATTTGTCTGATTTAGCAAAAACTGAAGTGATTTCTAAGTATCAGGTCAAATTCATTTTTAAGTCTAAGAACAATGTGGAAATGCCACTGATTTTGGCGAGTCTACCGATCTACTCAAAATTGGATTGGAAAAATAAAGATTTTACGCGTGTGACACTGCAACCGATTGTAGGTTCAGGGCCTTATGTTGTTGAGCGAATTGATGCAGGGCGAAGTATCACCTATAAACGTAGTCCAAACTATTGGGCCAAGGATTTGCCTGTCAATAAAGGGCGTTATAATTTTGATCGACTCAAATATGTGTATTATCGAAATTTAGATGTTAGTTTTGAGGGTTTCAAATCTCGCCAATTTAATTTATACGAAGAAAAAAATATTCGTAATTGGATGACAGCTTATCATTTTCCCGCCGTGCAAGTAGGTCAGGTCAAAAAATATAAAGCACGTTTGGGGACACCGCTCGATATTCAAAGCTTGGTGTTTAATATTCGTCGTGCTCCTCTAAATGATATTTATCTGCGTCAGGCACTCACATATGCCTATGATTTTGAATGGCAAAATAAAGCTTTATTCTTTAATCAAAATCAGCGTTTACAAAGCTATTTCGATAATACTGATCTGGCTGCAACAGGTCGACCAAGTTCGGCAGAGTTAAAAATTTTGAATTCTGTCATGGCTCAGCTGCATCCACTCATGCGACAAGGTGTGTTAGCAGATTGGCATTATCCTGTTTCTGATAGCAGTGGTTTCAACCGGCAGAATTTATTGGTTGCACAACAGATTTTAAAAGATGCAGGCTATGTGATTCGTCGTAATCAGTTATATGATCGACAGGGCAAAGCGGTTCGTATTGAATTATTAATGCAGCAAGAAAACCCACAACGTGAGTTGATGCCTTTTGTGCGTAATTTGAATCGTTTGGGAATCCAAGTCAATCTCAGACAGGTAGATGTTCCGCAATATATGGAGCGAATCCGTCATCAGGATTTCGATATGATGATGTTGAAATTGCCACAGACATTGACACCTGGTAAAGAGCAAGCCCAGTTTTGGGGAAGTGCTGCTGCGGACGAAGCAGGAAATTATAACTATTCAGGGATAAAGAACCCTGCAATTGATCAGATGATTAACAAAATTGTCGCTGCAAAAACCCGAGAAGAAGTAGTCTTGTATACTCATGTACTCGATCGTTTATTGCGCGCAGGGTATTATCAAATTTTGACCTATGGTAAACCTGAGCGATGGTTTGCTTATTGGGATATCTATCAGCAACCGAAAATAAAACCGAAACTTTCTGTAGGGTGGGAATATTGGTGGGTGGATCGTGTAAAAGCTAATAAACTCGATCAACCAATACGAAAATCTGACTTAAAATAATGAAGGATATTATTAGATGGTTCACTATATTCTGAAAAGAATGTTATTGATGATCCCGACCTTATTTTTCATTTTATTGATTAATTTTGTTATTGTGCAAATTGCACCGGGTGGTCCTGTCGAACAAGCCATTCAGCAAATTCAGAATGCGCAAGGTTTAGGTGTCGGGAATAATGCCCAATCTAGTTTGAGTACCTTGGCTCAATATCAAGGGGCACGTGGGTTAAGTCCTGAAATGATCGAAAAAATCAAAGCACAGTATGGTTTTGATCGTCCCGCATATGAACGTTTTTTGTTAATGCTCAAAGGTTATTTGACCTTGGATTTTGGCACCAGTTTTTTCAAAGACAAACCTGTAACACAACTTCTTTATGAAAAGTTACCTGTAACACTGTCTTTGGGAATATGGAGTACTTTTCTGATTTATTTGATCGCAATTCCCTTAGGTATTAAGAAAGCCAAAAATAATGGTTTGCTGTTTGATCAATCTACTTCGTTGTTGCTTGCGGTGAGTTATGCCATTCCATCCTTTGTCTTTGCGATTCTGCTCATCGTTTTCTTTGCAGGTGGGAGTTATCTACAGTGGTTTCCATTACAAGGATTAGTCTCTGAAAACTTTAATCAGTTAAGTTTTTTCGCCAAAATAAAAGACTATCTATGGCACATGAGTTTGCCCATTTTAAGTATGGTATTGGGTAGTTTTGCTGCGCGAACCTATTTGACCAAATATTCTTTTGTAGAAGAATTAAAGAAACCGTATGTTCTGACGGCACGATCAAAAGGTTTAAATGACAATCAGGTACTTTATGGGCATGTTTTTCGTAATGCCATTTTAGTGGTGGTTGCAGCTTTGCCCGAAGCATTGGTGGGTATTTTCTTCGTCGGTAACTTATTTATCGAGATCATTTTTAATCTCGATGGGATTGGCTTATTGGGTTTTGAAGCAATCACCCAACGTGATTATCCTGTAATTTTTGGAACTTTGTTCTTATTTACCTTATTTGGAATGATTTTACGTTTAATTGGCGATTTGCTCTATCAAATGATTGACCCTCGGATTGATTTTGAAGCGAGGGGTGGAAAATGATGTCACCTCTGATGCGCGCACGATTTCACCGTTTTAGACAAAATAAATTGGGTGTCCGTTGTCTCATTCTATTTTTAATCATTTTTATTTTGTCATTATTTGCGGAATTGATTGCCAACGATAAACCTTTGTTGGTTCGTTATCAGCAGTCCTTGTATTTTCCTATTTTTAAAGATTATCCAGAAACCACGTTTGGTGGTGTTTTTGAAACGGCGACAGATTATCAAGACCCTGCGGTAAAACAACTAATTCAAAATCAAGGCTGGATGATTTCACCCCCCGTTGCATTTTCTTATCAATCACCAAATCTGTCGCTTACTGTACCTGTGCCGTCAAAACCAAGTCCACAAAACTGGCTTGGAACGGATGATCAGGGACGGGATGTATTTGCTCGCATCCTTTATGGTTTGCGTATCTCGCTCTTATTTGGATTTGCCTTGACGCTTTGTTCCGCTGTGATCGGTGTTATTGTCGGTGCAATTCAGGGATATTACGGTGGTTGGATTGATTTAATTGGGCAGCGTATTTTAGAGGTATGGGGTGGTTTACCTATGCTTTTTATCGTCATGATTTTGGTCAGTATGTTTAGCCCTAGTGTCTACTGGTTGTTTTTGATCATGTTGTTGTTTGGTTGGACAGAATTAGTGGGTTTAGTCAGAGCAGAGTTTTTGCGTGCCCGAAATTTTGACTATGTTCGTGCGGCTCAAGCCTTGGGTGTTCGTGATCATCAAATTATCTTTAAGCATATTTTACCCAATGCCATGAGTTCTAGCTTGTCGCAAATACCTTTTATGTTGACCGCCAATATTATCGCTTTAACTGCATTGGATTTTCTGGGTTATGGTTTACCTGCTGATGCCGCTTCGCTTGGGGAGTTGTTATTGCAAGGCAAGAATAATCTCGATGCACCTTGGTTGGTGCTTTCAGGATTCTTTACGCTAGCGATTGTACTTTCTTTATTAATTTATATTGGGGAGGCGGCACGTGATGCATTTGACCCAAGACGATAATACAGTTTCGAATCCACCTTTATTAAGGGTTCAACAACTTAGCATTTGTAATGAAAATGGACACAGTTTGGTTGAGGATTTGAATTTCGATATTTACCCCACTCAGACTGTTGCGATTGTGGGAGAAAGTGGGTCTGGTAAATCAATCAGTGCGTTAGCTTTATTGGGGTTGTTACCCAATAATCTAACAGTACAAGGACAAGTTGAGTTTGCAGGTCAAGCGCTGTTGTCTTTAAGTCCAATTCAGTTACAGCAAATTCGAGGCAAGCGAATTGCCATTATTTTTCAAGAACCAATGACTGCTTTAAATCCTTTGCATCGTGTAGAAAAAATGATGGCTGAAAGCCTGATTTTGCAAGGTGTTTCTAAAGCGGATATTCTACAACAGACGCTTTCTTTATTGCAGGATGTTGGGATAGACGATGCAGTACAAATTCTTAAATGCTATCCACATGAGTTGTCAGGTGGGCAACGACAGCGTGTGATGTTGGCGATGGCTTTAGCTTTAGAGCCAGAGATTTTGATTGCGGATGAACCAACAACGGCCTTGGATGTGGTGTTGCAAGCTCAGATTTTAGCTTTATTAAAAAGGCTACAGCAGCAACGAAACATGGCGATAATTTTGATTAGCCATGATCTAAATCTTGTTAAGCAATATGCAGATCATGTCGTTGTTCTGAATCAAGGTCAGGTAGAAGAGCAGGGCAATATCACTGATGTCTTTACACATCCTCAAACTGCATATACACGAAATTTACTTAATCACGACTTTGGACAAGCTCTATCGCTAACGCCTAGCGAGACATTACTTGAACTAAAAAATGTCACGGTCAAGTATCCTATCAAACGTGGTTTATTGAACCAAATTAAAGCGTATAAGGTCGCAGCGGACTCAATAAATTTCAATTTGTCCAAAGGCGAGGCTTTGGGTATTGTTGGTGAGAGTGGTTCGGGAAAATCATCATTGGCTTTGGCGATTGCACGTTTGATTTCAAGTGAAGGCGAAATTTGCTTGCAGTCCCACAACTTAAATCAGCTCAATCAAAAGCAACTTCGACCCCTACGCCGTGATTTTCAAATTGTATTCCAAGACCCATTCAGCAGTTTAAATCCGCGAATGTCTGTTGAGCAGATTATTGAAGAAGGGCTGAATCTTCAAACCATTTCTAAGCAGCAGTGTCATGAGGAAATTGACGCTGTTTTAGCAAAAGTCGAACTCTCTTTGGAGGATAGAACCAAATATCCACATCAACTTTCAGGTGGTCAACGACAAAGGGTCGCACTGGCACGTGCTTTAGTTTTAAAACCTAAGCTGATTATTCTAGATGAACCAACTTCTGCCTTGGATCGAGTAACACAACGTTCAATCATTGCGTTGCTGCGTCGTTTACAGCAACAAGAGCAGATTAGTTATTTATTTATCAGTCATGACTTGCAAGTCATTAAAGCCTTATGTCAAAAAGTCATCGTGATGCATCAGGCGAAAGTATTGGAATATCAAGCAACAGCACTTTTATTTAGTCAGCCTCAAACAGCGTATACCCGTCAATTGATTGCCGCGAGCGAATATTAGCATTGAAATTAAATTGACATATGGTATTGTCAGTTTATCGGAAGAACGCTTGACAGTTACAATAATCAGATTAAATTAGAGCAAATACTCTAACTGAGACAGAGGATGACCATGAGTCAGATTGCAGACAGTATTCAAATTCGTAATACCACATTTAAAAACCGCATTATAAAAGGGGCAATGAGTGAAGCACTTGCTAATCACGAAGGGCAGCCAAATGAATTGCACATAGGCTTGTATGAGGCATGGGCAAAAGGTGGTTTAGGTTGTGCGATTACAGGCAATGTGATGGTCAATATTGCTGCCAAAAATGAGCCTGGTGTAGTTGCGATTGAAACTGAACGTGACTTAGCAAAATTAAAGCAATGGGCTGATGTTGGTAAAAAATATGGCATGGTGCAATTGATTCAATTGTCTCACCCTGGTCGCCAATGTCCTAAAGGTTTGAATAAAGAAACTGTTGCGCCATCGGCAGTTCCTTTTAGTCCAATGCTTGCAGCAATGTTTGGAACTCCTCGAGAACTTAAACATGAAGAAATCTTAGATATTATTCAACGTTTTGCAATAGCCGCAGCAGTGTGCGAAAAAGCAGGATTTGAAGGTGTGCAGCTCCATGGTGCACATGGTTATTTGATTAGCCAGTTTTTATCTCCATTAACCAATAAACGTACCGATCAATGGGGTGGTTCGATTGAGAATCGTATGCGTTTCTTGGTGGAAATTTATAAGGCTGTTCGTGCTGCAACATCAGAAAACTTTATCATTTCTGTGAAACTTAATTCAGCTGATTTCCAACGTGGTGGAATCACAGAAGAAGATGTCATTACTGTATTCAAAACCATTGATGAAGCTGGTATTGATATTATCGAAATCTCAGGTGGTACCTATGAAGCACCTGCAATGGCGGGTGCTAAAGCTGAATCACGTAAAGCCAGTACGATTGCACGAGAAGCTTATTTCTTAGAATTTGCTGAAAAAATTCGTCAGCATGTGGCGTGCAAATTGATGGTAACGGGTGGTTTCCGTACAGTAGCAGGAATGAATGCAGCACTTCAAAGTGGTGCATGTGATTTTATTGGTATTGCTCGTCCACTTGCAGTTGAAACTGATCTTACTGATCGCTTAATTGCGGGCAATGATGTACGTTATGCAGTGAACCAAATCAAAACAGGGATTCCTTTTGTCGATAAAATGGCAATCATGGAAATTATTTGGTATGCGGCACAATTTAAAGCGATTGGACAGGGTAAAAAACCAAATCCTAAATTGTCACCTTTAATTGTGTTTTTAAATTATGCAAAAGGCAATATTAAGGCTGTTGTTAAAGGTCGAGTGAATTCGCGTAAATCTGCATAATTGAATTACCACGCAATCGTCCAATAAGATTGAAATGTAGAAGCAGACCATTGTCCTTTGATTAAAGATTTTTTAAAGGCAGGTCTGTTTTCTATTTGGGCTAAATAACGCTGTATATGTTTAAATTGATGGTTGTTTTGTGCGCAAGCCAATAATGGAAACCACATCAAAATATCTGCAACCGTAAATTGATCCCCAGCAAACCATAAATGATCTTTTAAATGCTTATCAATCATGGTCATTTGTTGCTGTAACGATGGATTTAAATAGCCTTGATCAAATCCATATTTTAAAAATTTTGAGACGAAGCGGATTGGAAAAGGTGTACGTTGTACAATTTGGTTAAAAATTTGCTTGAGTAACAGATCAGGGATAAATGTGGCCTCACAATAATTTTTCCAATAATAAAAACTTTGAATTTGTGATCCTAATAATTTACTTTGCCCTAATTGAGGATATAGATAAGACAAGTAATCAATAATCGCTGAAGTTTCGGCTAAGATAAAAATTTGTTCTTGATTTATTATTTCAACGGTAGGAAATTTCGATAATTGATGCGGTGAATTTTTCTTTTCATCTAAGTCTGAATGATGATTGATGACTAACTCGTAGGGAAGTCCTAATTCTTCTAAAAACCAAACGACGCGCTGAGAACGTGAATTTTCTAAGTGGAATAAACGGATTTGCATATTAGGTTTAAATTTATGGTTTTGATCTATTTTTAGTATAGGGTAGAAAATATGCTAAGGATAATAAAATAGATTTTTCAAAATAATTATTTTGTAGCAGCTCTATTTATAAAGAACCAATAAAAAAGCCACTGTCTTAAAGATGCAGTGGCTTTCTTGAATTTGGCGTCCCTACGGGGATTCGAACCCCGGTTACCGCCGTGAAAGGGCGATGTCCTAGGCCTCTAGACGATAGGGACTTCTTGAGGTGGGTGTATATTAGGGCTCTGTCACTAAACTGTCAAGAAGATGAGGAGACAGTTTGTTCAAAATATAGCAAAATAGTTCAGCAGTCTTTTGCGTATCGTATAATGCAGAATGAGCCTCTTTGCCATCAAACTCGATGCCAGCTTGAATACAAGCACGTGCTAGTACTGTTTGACCAAACATGACAGCACTCAAAGTTACGGTATCAAATACCGAAAAGCTGTGAAAAGGATTCTGATTTTTTGTACCAGATCGAGCAATTGCAGCTTGTAAAAAGCCTAAGTCAAAGTGAGCATTATGTCCTACCAATACTGCATGGGTACAATGCTGTGCTTTGCGGACTTCCGTGAGTGATTTGAAAATACGACGTAAAGCTGTCCGCTCATCTTCGGCCATCGCTACACGCATCGGATTAAAAGGATCAATTCCAATGAAGTCTAATGAGCGACGATCTAAGTTTGCACCTTCAAAAGGATTGATGTGTGCATGGAATGATGGGCCAGGTATGAACTGACCTTGCTCATCATAGACAATCGGGATACAAGCAATTTCAAGTAATGCATCAGTTTGAGAATTAAAACCTGCTGTTTCAACATCGACAACAACAGGTAAGAATCCACGAAAACGCTGACCAATCAGAGGAGCTTTGTTTTCTTCTTGTGTCACACTTTTCTCCATTGCAGTGTTTTACCTGCATGAAGTGGAATGATTTTTTGATCTTCTAGATAATCAAAAGATTCAGCAACTGTATTTTCTTCTTTCACCAAAGTGATTGTTGAAGTATTACGCGGTAAACCATAGAAGTCAGCACCGAACATACTTGCGAAACCTTCTAAGCGTTCTAACTTACCCACTTGATCAAAGGCTTGTGCATAAAGTTCAATTGCATTTGGCGCACTATAGCAACCCGCACATCCACATGCATTCTCTTTGGCATTCTGGGCATGTGGTGCACTGTCAGTACCTAAGAAGAATTTGGGATTACCACTAGTTGCAACTTCTAATAATGTGGTTTGATGCGTTTGACGCTTTAAAATTGGCAAACAATAGAAGTGAGGTTTCACACCACCGACTAACATGTCATTACGGTTGAAGAGTAAGTGTTGCGGTGTAATCGTTGCGGCAACATTACGATCTTGTTCAAGTACAAAATTTGCAGCGTCGCTTGTCGTAATATGTTCTAACACGACTTTTAATTTAGGGAACTGCTTTAATAATGGCGATAAAATTTCGTCAAGGAAGCGTTTTTCACGATCAAAAATATCGACATGATTGTGAGTAACTTCGCCGTGTAACAACAACGGGACTTGGTGTTCTTCAAGTTGTTCAATCACGGCATAGACTTTACGAATATCGCTAACGCCATTATCCGAATTTGTCGTTGCGCCAGCGGGGTAGAGTTTGATCGCATTTACATATTCAGATTCTTTGATTTTAAGAACTTCTTGAGGGGAAGTGAAGTCGGTAAAATAAAGAACCATACGCGGATCAAAATGAAGTCCTTCTGGAACATGAGCGAGAATACGATCTCGATATGCCAAAGCTTCTTCTACAGTTTTGACTGGTGGAACTAAGTTCGGCATACAGATCGCACGTGCAAATTGTTTCGCAAGATCTGGAACAGTACGTTTTAAAGCTAATCCATCACGCAAGTGGGCGTGCCAATCATCTGGCTGTAAAAGTGTAATCGTATTCAAGGTATACTTCAGGCTTAAAAATAATATAAATAATAATGCATATAGTGCGAAAATGGTAACTACAATTATGGATAAGTGGTTACGCAAAGCGCATGAAAATATGAGAAATTGTGTTATTTTTATGCTGGACAAGAATACAGCATTATAAGAAGAGTGAGAGGGATGGAAAATCAATATGATATTAAGCAGTTACGTAAAGAAAAAGAAGATCTAGAACAGTTAGTCATTACACATTCTAGAACCAAGAAAACACAAAAAAATTTGCCTACCCAACTCGAAAATGAGTTTTGGCAATTTAATATTGATCGAACTAGAATCAATGCGATTCAGTTCTTTGGTCAAGGGGTAATTACGTATACGATTTTTGTACTTTTGATTTTGCCATCGAATTTGTTGGTCATTCGAACAAGCACCCATTTCTTTTTAGATTTTGTATATAGCATTTTAAGCTTGGTTGTTGTTGGGGCAGCACTGTTTTTATTTTGGACATTTTCTCGTTTTAGACGGCTTAACCCATTATTTTATCCTGCAACCTGTGTAATTGTATTTTGTACGATTGTCATTCCCTCATTGTTAATGATGAGTATTTCTAATCTGGTGCTGCAAAGCCAGTCGATGGTGTTGATTGCATTTTTATATATGCTGGGTTTTATTTTGAGCGGGCTTAAACCCAAACATATGTTATGGATCGGTTCTTCAGCAGCAATTGTGATCTTATTGTCGTTATACTTTCTCAAAGTACCCTGTGATTTTTTAATGCTAGGGCGTACATTTATAGGAAGTCTATTGTTGGGTTTTTCGATTAGTGTAATGCTCACCTCTAAGGAAAGAAAATTATTTCTAAAAACGAAAATATCTGAAATTGATGAGAGAATTCTACGCTTACAAGCATCTGAACTTTTACATTTAAGCCAACATGACGAGTTAACAAAAGTTTCGAATAGACGTACATTTGAAGAAATGTTTAGTTATTACTATGAACTCGCATGTAAAGAAAGTAAGGCCATGTCCGTATTATTTATAGATATTGATTATTTTAAAAACTATAACGATTTTTATGGTCATCAGATGGGAGATCAAGTCATTTCCGCGATTGCGAAAACGATTAAAAGCTCAATTCGGCACATGGATTTCATTGCACGTTATGGGGGCGAGGAATTTGTGGTGCTTTTACCGGAAACATCTGCTCAAGGTGCATATGCTGTAGCAACCAATATCTATCGAGCGATTGATCGGCAGATGATTCCGCATGAAAAATCATTAGTTTCTAATCATGTGACCATTAGTTTGGGTATTACGGTGTTTAATGGAAACCCTAAAATTAGTCAAGATTCGGTGATTCATACTGCGGATAAAGCGCTATATAGAGCGAAACAACTTGGACGTAATCAGATTTACTATCAACCACTTCCCAGTGTTGAATAAAGAATAAAAAACCGAATACAACAAGTATTCGGTTTTTTATTGAACAATCTAAATTATTCGAGGAATTTAACGGTAACGCCAGAGCGTACTTTTCCACCGAGGTCATTCGCATCCCAGTTGGTTAAGCGAATACAACCATGTGATGCAGTCTTAGAGATCAAAGATGGATTTGGCGTTCCATGAATCCCAAAAGATCGTTTGCTTAAACCGATCCAAATATTACCTACAGGTGCATTTGGACCTGGTGGTAGCATTAAAGGTTTTAAGTTATTGCCTTGAACGAAATTTGAAGGTGAATAACTGTAGTATGGATTTTTAGTTACCCCTACAACCTTATACGTACCCGTTGGAGATGGTGTATCAGAACTGCCAATTGTCGCAGGAAATGACGCGATCATTTGATTACGACTATTGAATAAATAAAGTTGACGAGCACCTTTATGTGCCACAATTAAATGAATATCTTCTGGCAAATCATTGCGAACATTCGCAACAATGATTTTTTCACCTGCTTTCTTAAAGGTTGCAGTTGGATTTAATTTTTTGAGGAAACCTTCATCCATATGAAACTTTTCGCCTAACATCTCTGTTACACGCGTGTAGTACAAACCTTTCATTTTTGCTTGTAATGCATAGTCAGAAGGGATTGAGTCTGCGTAAGGACCTTTTAAATCTGCATCCGTGATCGTGTATTCAACATAAGTTGGTTTAGTTTGTTGAGCGACTAAAGCATCCCAAGTTTCTTTAGTAAGTTGACCTGTTGGTGTAAGGCCATTCATTTGTTGAAATGAAGCAATTGCTTTTAGTGTATTTTTACCATTTGAGCCATCAATTGCACCTGGTGAGGCGTGAGCATTGTTCAACATCACATGCGCACGTGCATATACAGGAAATTGACCTTTACCAATATTTTCATACCAGTCAGCTGTATTCAAACTGTCTAAAGTCCATGAAACTTTGACAGCTGGTGCTGTTGTAGTCGTGGTATCAGGCGCATTTTCTAATTTTTGAGATACCGCAGAAGCTGCTCCAGTATCAACTTGTGGGTCAGAAACTACTTGGGCTGTCACTCCTGAGGCTGGTTGAGCAACTACGCTCGATGCAGCAGAACGTTCAATAGATAATGGGTCAATAGGATCTTGAACTGGAGCTGAGATTTTTTTTGGATTTAATGGTTGCTCAGTTGTTGGGGCAGCAAAAGCAACATTAGCAAGAATACAACTTAAACTCATAGCGAGTAATGAGCGAACAAACATGTAATTCAACCTTAAGAATTATTCATATTGAGATATAAGATATTGCAAGTATTACAGAAAATAGAACAGCTTGCAGTAGCAGTTTTGTGTCCAAGTAAAAAAATAGTTGAAGTCTGATTTGTTGTATGGGTTTTCAATTATAAATTCGAGGTTAACTTTGCTATGATGCACTCAACATGAAAAAATTTAGAGATTGGTAATGACAACGTTGAAAAATGATCGTTTTTTACGAGCTTTATTACGTGAACCTGTAGACACCACACCCGTTTGGATGATGCGTCAAGCAGGGCGTTATTTACCAGAATATCGTGAAACTCGTGCTCAGGCAGGCGATTTCTTATCTCTATGTAAAAATACTGAATTTGCCTGCGAGGTAACATTACAACCGTTACGCCGCTATGAGCTTGATGCTGCGATTTTATTTTCTGATATTTTGACTATACCTGATGCTTTAGGTTTAGGTTTGTACTTTGAAACGGGTGAAGGTCCAAAGTTTCATAACACAGTGCGCACCGAACAAGATGTGGCGAATTTACCTAAACTAAATTCTAAATCAGATCTAGCTTATGTTATGAATGCAGTTTCAACGATTCGATCTGCTTTAAATGGACAGGTCCCTTTAATTGGTTTTTCTGGTAGTCCTTGGACACTAGCGACTTATATGATTGAAGGTGGTTCAAGCAAAGAATTTCGTTTCACAAAAAATATGATGTACGCACAGCCAGAAGTATTACATGCTTTACTTGATCATCTTGCTGATTCAGTGATTGATTATCTGAATGCTCAAATTGATGCAGGCGCTCAAGCAATTCAAATTTTTGATAGCTGGGGTGGTGCGCTAGCGCATAGAGAATATGTTGAATTCTCATTGAATTATATGACCAAGATTATTGCAGGATTACAACGTGAAAAAGATGGTCGACGTATTCCGATTATTGTGTTCACGAAAGGTGGCGGTCAGTGGTTGGAGACGATGCTGACCACAGGTGCGGATGCGTTTGGTCTAGATTGGACTACACCGCTTTATACTGCACGTGATGTGGTTGCAGGGCGTGCTGCTTTACAAGGGAATTTAGATCCTGCTGTGCTTTATGGTTCAGCTGCTTCAATTGAAAAATCTGTGAAAGCGATGCTAGATGATGCGTATGCGAATGGTGAAAAAACAGGGTATATCGCAAACTTAGGTCATGGCATTACCCAGTGGGTCGATCCAGCACAACCTAAGATTTTTGTAGATACTGTTCATGAATACAGTACTAAATATTTAGGTTAATATTTTTAATCATTTCAAAGTAAACGCGCTAGGATCAGTTTTGTGCAGTTGATTGTATTACCGCTCAACTTTATCTTTAAGGCAGCTTCGGCTGCCTTATTTGGGTTGTTGCTTTTGATTGCATTTGCAGTCACCGCACCGATGGGAAGTCATGAATATTGGGGCTTTTTTCGTTACGATTATTTGTTGTTTTATGCACTGATTATTCAAGCCTGTCTAATTTATTTAAAGCTCGAGTCATGGGCCGAAGCGAAAGTGATTGCTTTATTCCACATCATGGCGATGGGAATGGAAATATTTTTGACCCATCCAGCGATTGCCTCATGGCAATATCCTCAACCAGCCATATTTAAATTACTGACTGTGCCATTGTTTGCAGGGTTTATGTATTCAGCAGTGGGTAGTTTTTTTGCTCGGTCTTTGCGACTCTATAATGTTTCATTCGAGAATTTGCCGAATTTTGGCAATATGCTGTGTTTAGCAGTATTGTCTTACCTTAATTTTATGACCAAGTTTTTTATTCCTGACTATCGAATAGTTTTATTTGTTTGGAGTATTATTATTTTTTGGAAGACCAAACTTTATTTTCAATTACAACAGCATCAGTTTAAAGTTCCGATGTTACCTGTACTATTGGTGCTTGCCTTCTTGATCTGGATTGCAGAAAACATTAGTACATTCTATAAAATCTGGTTATATCCGAGTCAAGTTGATGCTTGGCATATGGTGGGTTGGGGCAAGTTAGGTTCTTGGTATTTATTATTACTTTTAAGTTTAGCCTTGGTTTTAAAAATATTAGGTGTGCGGGATAAAAATGGATCTTGGCGATTGCGCTAAAAGATTATAGTCGTGCAAATGGAGCTTTTATTGAGCTCCTTTTTGTTATGAATATTTCATATATATTTCAAAATTTATTTGCTAAAAAAGTTTAACCTCGTTATGTTAATCCTTGTGTAAGAACAATTACACAGCACAATAGTAATAACAAATAGTTAAAAATAATTGAGACTGGAGACATTTCTTATGTTAAAAAAAATTGCATTAGCAGCTTTGCTAGCAGCTGGTTCAAGTGTTGCGATGGCTGATAATGATGTTGGTTGCGGTGCTGGTACACAAATTTGGGCAGGTCAAAAAGGTATTGCACCTAAAATCCTTGCAGCAACAACCAATGGGATTTTTACGAACCAATTATTAGGTATTACGTTCGGTACTTTAGGATGCCGCCAAGGTGGTACGGTAACGGCTCAAGTTGTGACATTTACCAATGAAAATGCAGAGTCTTTAGCGCGTGATATGGCAGTTGGTCAAGGCGAAAGTTTAAATGTACTTGCTGAATTAATGCAAATTAAAGCTAACGACAAAGCACGCTTCTTTGCTGTGTCTAAAGCAAACTTTGCTGAAATTTATTCAAGCAAAAATACAAACTCACTTCAAGTTTTAGATGCTTTACAAAGTGTGATGGCAAAAGATGCTGTGCTTAAAGCATACGTTTAATTTGTTGCACGATAAAACCCTGTCTTGATGGCAGGGTTTTCTTATACCTATTCTGATTATTTTAAAAAATTGCGATTGAATGAAATTAGCTACTTTTGTATTTACGTCTTTGATATGTCATTTTACATATGCCTCGGTTGAATCTGATTTACAAAAGTATTTAGACCTTGCTCAACAAAAACAATTAGATCAGCAAACCACATGGCAACGTTTGATGTATGCTGATCAAAAACAAAATCGTGAAGTTACTTATGCTGGTTATTTTTATGCCAAAGATGGAAAAAAAAATTTAAATAGCGAATTACAAGCAGATATTAAAGCCTTGTTTCGTGAAGCCCCAGATAACCAATCCATCCGTTGTAAGTTTCCTGCACGTAGCCGTTGGTTGATGCAGCAACTCAATATTGATGTACGACAACTTCCAAAAGTAAATTGCGTTGAATTTAACGATTGGATCAATCAAATCAAGCCGCATAAAGCCACGTTGATTTATGCCACTGACTTTATGGGCAATCCGAGTTCGATGTTTGGGCATACTTTGCTACGCCTAGACCCTAAAGATCAGAAGCAACTCAATCTAGTGTCCTATGCAGTGAACTATGCTGCCACAGTGAAAGGTGATGATAACTGGTCTTATGCATGGAAAGGCTTAACAGGACAGTATCCCGGTGAATATTCACTAATGCCGTATTATCGTAAAGTAAAAGAGTATGGTGATTTTGAAAGTCGTGATCTATGGGAATATGAGCTCAATTTAACACCTGAAGAAACTCGTTTTTTGGTTGAACATATTTGGGAAATGCAGCATGTGAGTTTTCCCTATTATTTCGTCAGTGATAATTGTGCTTATCGTTTATTAGGTCTAATTGATTTAGTACGTCCCGATTTAAACCTAAAACAGCAGTTTAGTTACGCTGCAATTCCAATCGAAACCTTAAAGGCTGTTGATCAGCAAGCTTTAGTTAAAGAAGTGGTCTATCGTCCTGCATTGGAAACTCAACTACTTTCGCAAGCCAAACAACATGGTACAGATTTGGCTAAAGTTGCCCATCAAATTGCTTTTATTGAAACTGATCAAGTTCAATCCACGCTAAACACATATAGTCAGCAAGATCAGGCCAAGATTTTAGAAATGGCTTACGATGATTTATATCTACAATATATCAGCCGCCAAGTTGATGCCAATATTGCTCAGCCAAAATTAAGGCAGCTTCTTGCTGAAAGAAGTCAAATTGAAGTTGAAAAGCAACGTCAACAACCAGAGCGCCCTAAAAAACAGCCTGTAGAAGGGCATCATGCACGTAATTTGTCAGTGAATGTGGGTGAGGTGCAAGGACAAAAGTTTGTGGAGATGGGTCATCGTCAGGCCTATCACGATTTGATTGATCCGCAAGGAGGTTATCGCACAGGCACACAATTACTGTTTTTAGATGGTAGTCTGCAATATCGTGATGACAAGCTCAAGCTCGAACATTTAGATCTATTATCGGTGAATTCTTATAATCCAGTTCAACCTTTTAAATCGCCGTTAACTTGGGGATTTAATCTAGGTTGGAAACAGGAAGCAATTGAAAATGGGAAGTTTAGTGAAGATGTGCAACATGGCGTGATGAATCTAAATATGCAAGTTGGTTATAGCATGGCTGATTATGATCGTCGACATCTGTGTTATGCCCAACTACAAAGCCATATTCAAGGTGGAAAAAATTTAGATAAAGGTTCGCGCGTTGGAGCTGGGCCGACTGTAGGTTGTATGAACGTATGGTCTGATAATATTAATAGTGTGGTGCAAGTTGAACTGCCGTATTGGCAAGATCAGAGTCAGTGGAATTTAAGAGTCGGTACACAGCTTCAATATAGTCTGAATACAAATCATGCTCTACGTCTAAATTGGAATTTTGAACAACAAGATCATAAAGACTGGAATAAAGTAGGTTTAGGCTATGTTCTGTTTTTTTAGATAGGATGTCGTTCGGATCAGGCTAATTTCCAGTATCTAGACTTCAACGATGACATAGTATTTTTTAACTGCTTCAACGACTTCAAATGTACCGACAAATGCGGGCGGGATAATCCCTGCATTTCCAGCAGTCACTTCAATAAAAGAATTGGTTTTTGCATCGTGGATACGAACAATTCCTTCAATGATTTGAAAAAACTCTTGTTTATTGTCAGCGAATTGAATATTCCAAGCACCAATTTCACATTGCCAAATACCGCAGTCCATATGCGGATGTTCATATAAGCTATAGGTGAGACGTTCAGGATTACCTCGAACCAGACGATCGGGACGAGGGTAATCAATAGTTGCTTCATTTACGATTAAATCGCCGAAACCTGCTAACTGAACTGATGACATTCTAGATTGCTCAGCTTAATAGCTTTCAGGAACAGCACTTAAGAACTCACGACGTGCATCTTTGTCAGTTTTAAAATCACCAACAAAAGAAACCGTACGTGTCGTTGATTCTTGCTTGCCAACACCACGCATCATCATACACATATGAGCAGAATCGATCACTACAGCCACACCACGTGCTTGAGTTACTTCAGCAACCGCTTCGGCAATTTGTTGAGTCAAGTTTTCTTGAATCTGCAAACGACGTGCAAACATTTCAGTAATACGCGCAAATTTAGAAAGACCTAAAACTTGACCTTCAGGTAAATAAGCAATATGGACACGACCATAAAATGGGAGAAGGTGATGTTCACAAAGCGAATAAAATTCAATATTTTTGACCAATACCATTTCGTGGTTATCGGATGGGAAAACCGCACTATTTGTAACTTCTTCAAGGGTTTTGCTATAACCAGAAGTTAAAAAAGAAAAAGCTTTAGCCGCACGCATAGGCGTATCTTTTAAGCCTGGGCGATTTAGATCTTCCCCAACGGCAGTTAAAATATTTGCGTACGATTGCTGCATAGACATAACAATGTTCACTTAGGTGGGTTGAACAAAACGGGAATTGTATCAGAAAACGACTCAAAAACTTAATTTTGAACCAAATGCCGATTATTGTTTGTGCTTTGGGTTCTTTTCTGCACGTTTTAAGAGCACTAAAACAGCACCAGTACCCCCTTGATTTTCAGGTGCGCTGACAAATGCAAGTACATCACGATGTTGTCTAAGCCAGCCATTGACATAGGTTTTTAAAATGGCTTCAGGTCCTTTACCGTGAACAATTTTGATGACATTTTGATTTTCATCTTTTGCCATTTGAATGATTTGTAGAACGGCTGCTCGGGCTTGTTCAACGGTACAGCCATGTAAATCGACTGCCTCAAACCAACGAGTTTTACCTGCTTTTAAGTCTTCAAATACTTTGTGCTGTAAGGTTGCAATGCGATAGCTTAAAGTCGCTTGGCTTGCCACTGGATTTAAGATCGCTTGAGTATCCGAAATTTCTGTAAGCTCTTGCTCAGTACCACCTTCGGCTGCTGCGCGTTTTGCTAAAGTTTGGGCATCAACTTTTTTGCGACGTGTGATTTTTGTATCGGCAATATTTTGATTGTCGATAGGTTTTACCCCAAGTAGGGCTTTTTTAAAAAGCTCAGTATCTTCCAACTCTTCATTGATAGCCTGAGTTTTTTTTGCCTCAACTTGTTTTGCGATAGCATTAGATTGAGGGCTAGAGATTTGCTTTTTAAAGGCTTTCAGTAAATTAAACTGATCTTTAGAAAGCGATGAATCATGTTTACTCATAAGTTTAGAAAAATAGGCAAGATACGAGAAAGGTAAAATTATAGTCTGAAACCGCAATGATTTGAACTAAATTGAATCTATTGAGTGCGGTATAGCATTTGCAGTACAAACATGAATCTGGGAAATATATTAAATTGATTTGAACGAATCGATTTGCTCCGGATCTGTTTTTGCATATAAGTGGAGGTGGGGAATATCGAATATTTTGAATATTCCAATATAAATATATTTAAGATAGAATTTTTATCGAATATCATTTAATGAATTGAAAATTAATAATATTATGAATTGATCATAAAACCAATGAGAGGAATGATAAATTCCTCTCATTGGTTTTTAAGGTATCAATATTCAGTCTTCAAAAGATTTTTGAACTTTCAATGTAATTTTTTGAAATCTGATTAAGAGTGTTTAATATAAGAGAAGTATCTTGGCTTTTTAATGCTTCATTTAGATCGTGCATATAGCCTAGTAATTGATCTTTTGCTTTCTTTGCAAATTCGGGACTTATGGCTTGGTCTTCGTAAAGTAAAACGTAATTTTTTGCAAAACCATAAATGAAGAATAGTGCAGTGTAGTCGAGCTGGTCTTTAGAATCCTTAATAGATTGCTTACATTCAGCTTTAAGCTGTTTAAAAGCATCTGTTCCATTAGGTAAAACTTGAAAATTTTCGAATATAGATTGGAATGTCATTTTTGCTAATCCACTCAAAAAGAAAATCTACAGGTTAGAGAAATTAAAATCAATCATTAAATTTTGTATTAGTTTATTAGTCGCTCTAAAATTTTAAACACTGTATTTCTATGTGATTTATTTTTTATGTTTCTACATTATTGTTAAAAGTCCAATTATTTAAATTGGACTTTTAACTTCAAGTTTTTTATCTTTTATTAGTCAATATTTTAGTTGTTCAGTAATCAAAAAATACCTTTAAGAAAAGGTATTAATTAACGATACAACTCAAACCTGTTCAGGCTTTCCAAACAATCCTGCAAATGCTTGATCTGGATGAGGCTGTTTCATAAAGCTTTCACCGACAAGGAAAGTGTGAATATCATTGGCTTGCATCATTTCTACATCAGCAGGAGTTGCAATACCACTTTCTGTGACTAAAACACGAGAAGCAGGCAATAATTTCTTTAAACGTAATGAAGTATTTAAATCAACATCAAAGGTTTTAAGATTACGGTTATTCACACCCAAGATACATTGCTCAGAAAGTTTTAGAGCACGTTCTAATTCATATTCATCATGCACTTCGACCAACACATCCAACTGATGCTCAAATGCAGTTTTCGACATTTCTTCAAGCTGTTGATCTGATAAACATGCCACAATCAATAAAATACAATCGGCATGCAGCGCACGTGCTTCAACAACATTATAAGGATCAACCAAGAAATCTTTGCGCAAAGCAGGTAGGGCACAGTGATTACGTGCAATCGCAATATTTTCATCCGCACCTTGGAAGAAATCCATATCTGTCAATACAGACAAGCAAGCAGCACCTGCTTGTTCATATTGCTGTGCAATTTCAGCAGGATTGAAATCTGCTCGGATCACACCTTTAGAAGGTGACGCTTTTTTAATTTCAGCAATAACGGCTGGACGTTTATGTTGCAAAGCCTTGGCAAAACCACGAACAGGTGTTGCTTCTTTTGCCCACTGTTCTACATCATGCAAACTACGTTGTTTTAAACGTGTTGCAAGCTCCTCATGTTTGCGGTCAACAATTTTACCTAAAATGGTATTTTGAATATCGATCATGAGAAGTCCTTAGTCTGCCTGAGATTGTTTCAATGTCTTGGTAAATTCAGCCAAGATACTCATTTTTTCTAAAGCTTGTCCGCCATAAAGAATATCTTGAGCGAACTCAACTGCTTGCTTGTAAGTCTTGGTGATACCTGCAACATAAATACCTGCACCAGCATTGAGTGCAATCATGTTTGCTGCTTTTTCACCAATATCTGATTTATCTCGGCTTAAAGCATCTTTGATTAGCTTTAAGCTTTCTTCTGAACTATTCACCACTAAACCAGTGAGGGTTTGAGATGGAATGCCTACATCGTCTGGTGTCAAAGTCCATTCAGTAATTTCGCCATCTTTCAGTTCAGCAATTGTTGTTGGTGCTGCAAGACTGATCTCATCTAAACCATCTTTAGAGTGAACAACCAGTACATGCACTGCACCCAACTGCTTTAATACTTCAGCGATAGGGCGGCATAACTCATCTGAAAATACCCCAATCACAAAACGATTCACACCAGCAGGATTCGTTAATGGGCCAAGTAAGTTGAAAATACTACGAATACCTAACTCACGACGAGGTGCAACTGCATAACGCATGGCTTTATGATGATTTGGTGCAAATAGGAAGCCTACACCCATTTCACGGATACAGCGTTCGGTTTGTTGCATATCTAAATCAAGCTGAATTCCCATTTGTTCGAGTACATCGGATGAACCTGACTTACTCGACACACCACGGTTCCCATGTTTGGCAATCGTTGCACCAGCAGCAGCTATAACGAAACTTGAAGCTGTAGATACGTTAAATAAATTCTGACCATCTCCACCTGTGCCGACAATATCGACCAAATGTGGAATATCACTCACATCAATTTTAATTGCAAACTCACGCATAATGCGTGCGGCAGCAGTGATTTCATCAATACTTTCACCTTTCATGCGCAAGCCCATCATCAGCGCACCGATTTGTGCATCAGTTGCTTCGCCCTGCATAATGCTACGCATGACATCTTCCATTTGTGGCTGGGTAAGATGAATGTTTTTGGTAATGTGATTAAGAGCCTGTTGGATATTCATAGTCATGAGTTACAGCATTAATGATTAAAATTCTTAAATGAAGTTGGTTAATAAAGAAGAAGGGTTTGGTTTTGTGAGAAATGGCTCACTTGCTAATCGGCTATGTTAGCAGAAAATAGTCTCAGTTTTATGTTTGTGCTTAGATTTTAATTTAAATAGCTAGGCAGAGTGTTTTTTTATTCTTTTCTAATCATGATCTGTAAAAATTAAAAGCCAATCATCGAATCTAATGATTGGCTTTTAATTGAAACAATATTTGATCAATCGTTATCGATGTTGTTTCTAAGCCCAAGGATTTGACTTGTTGCCACACCAGCGGTCATGGAACCATTTACATTTAAAGCCGTACGACCCATATCAATCAACGGTTCAATCGAAATCAGCAAAGCCACTAAAGTAACTGGTAATCCCATTGCTGGTAATACAATTAAAGCAGCAAAAGTTGCACCGCCGCCAACACCTGCGACACCGATTGAACTCAGTGTAACGATTGTTACCAGTTGCGCTATCCATAAAGGATCAAGAGGATTAATTCCTACTGTAGGCGCTACCATAACCGCAAGCATAGCTGGGTATAAACCAGCACAACCATTTTGACCTATTGTTGCTCCAAATGATGCTGAAAAACTGGCGATGCCTTCTGGAACACCTAATTGTTTATGTTGTGTTTCAATGTTGAGAGGAATGCTTGCTGCACTGGAGCGGCTTGTAAATGCAAAAGTAAGTACAGGAAAAACTTTTTTGAAAAACTCAATTGGGTTGACACGAACGAATAACAAAATTAGCCCATGTACAATAAACATAACGGCAAGACCGAGATAAGAAGCGACTAGAAACTCACCTAGTTTAACAATGTCAGCAAGGTTTGCAGTTGCGACCATTTTCGCCATTAATGCTAATACACCATAAGGTGTAAATTGCATCACTAAACGCACTAAACCAATAATTAAGGCTTGTAATGCTTCGATACCATGTCTGATTCTCTCACCATTGATTGGGTCTTTATCCATCAATTTTAATGCTGCAACGCCTAAAAAAGCTGAGAAAATCACGACACTAATGATCGATGTTGGTCGTATACCTGTTAAATCAGCAAAAGGGTTTTGTGGTAATAAAGAGAGAAGTAATTTAGGTATATCTAGGTTCGTGACTTGACCAATGTAATCGCTTTGAATTGCAGCAAGGCGCGCAGTTTCTTTGGTGCCTTGAACTAAGCCCTCGGCAGTTAAACCAAATAAGTTAGTAATACTAATTCCGACAAAAGCCGCAATTGCTGTGGTAACCAGTAAAATACCAATAACAAATACGCTGATTTTACCTAATGAGCTGGTTTGATGGAGTTTGACGACTGCACTTAAAATGGAGATAAAAATAAGTGGCATGATCACCATTTGTAAAAGTTGAACATAACCATTACCGATGAGATTGAACCATGCAACAGATTGTTCGATAATTGCACTGTCGCTGTAAATCGCTTTAAGGCCTAAACCATAAATAATACCTACGATCATACCGATCAGTACTTTTTTAGAAAGACTCCAATTTTGTCGGTAGCTAAAAAACAATCCTGCGATTAGCAAGAGAAAAACAATAATATTCAATAAAACTAAGATATTCACAATAGGTTATCCTGATTGATATTTCAGGGGGAGATCTCTAGAAAATAATGATTCAGATTCTATCATTCAGCACCCATGAAGCTTAATCATTCCTATGACTATACTTAATCTAAAAAATTAAAAAGGAATTTCAAGACTGGAAAAAATGATGATGAATTTCTTCTTCTGAAATACATGAAAAATATTTTAATTTTTTAAAAAGAATGATTTGCTTTGAATTAAATCTTTAGGTCTTGATTTTAATGCTGAAAAAATAATCAGTGTGTATGAGTTATATAGTGATTTTATATGTTCAAAATAAAAACAGCTTATTAATATAAATAAGCTGTTTTTAAATAAAACTTAGTAATTAAGCGTAAATATCTAAAAAGTTTTTAAAAATTTGATGGCCATGTTCGCTCAAAATAGATTCGGGATGGAACTGAACACCTTCAACAGGAAGTGTTTTATGTTTCACGCCCATAATTTCTTCAATTGTACCATCTGTTTGGTTCGTCCAGCACGTCACCTCTAGACATTCTGGCAACGTTTCTTGCTCAATTACCAATGAGTGGTAACGTGTAGCAGCAAACGGGGAAGGTAAGTGACTAAAAATTCCTTTGTCACTGTGATGCATATCAGATAAACGACCATGCATAACCGTTTTAGCGCGGATAATCTTGCCACCAAATGCCTGTCCAATCGCTTGATGTCCAAGACAGACACCCAATAAAGGAATTTTACCCGCAAAATGGTTAATTGCTGGAATAGAAATTCCTGCTTCACTTGGTGAGCATGGGCCAGGACCTATAACCAAGTATTTTGGCTGCCATCGTTCAATGTCCTCTAATGTCACTTGATCATTACGAACGACTTTTACTTCTTGGTTCAACTCGCCAAAATACTGGACAATGTTGTAAGTAAAACTGTCATAGTTATCCACCATTAGAAGCATGACTTTATAACCTTTTGAAAATAAGTGCTTTATCGGGCTGTTTGTGTAGTAACTCTATTCCAAAGTTATATTTCTTTAGGATTTATTGAAGCTTAAAGGAATATGTTGAAAATAGAGAAGAATAATCATAACAAAAACAAATGATCAATGTTGAATATTTCAATTACCCGATGTTTAGTTGGTTTTGATTAATTATGATAGAAATCGTGTTTAAAAATCAGAATAAACTTCATAAATTGAAAGGTTTGAATAAAAATATACAAAGTGAACCAAAAGTCTAAATGAATTGATTGGAATGAAGTTCAAAAGAATGATATAAAAAGCGAATTTATGCTAACTCATGATAGTGTAAATTGCACTACATTAGTTCTCTGTTATATGTTTTGCACCACTTTGGTTCGTTATGTCTATTTTGGGGACGAGCTGAGATCGGAATGTTTAAATATGGTGCATTTGTGAAAGCAAACATTATAGTGGACATAGGACATGGAGCTTAAAGCATTTTTTCTGCAAAGAATTTCAATGTTTTAGGTATGCTTTAAAATTGTTGGTATGATAATTGCTAATTATATATCAACAACTAACACGCACTTAACAAGTGCATAAAAATTTCATTGGAGCAAATGAGCATGGCGAACAAGGTCCTTCAACTCATCAAAGAAAGTGGCGCAAAATGGGTCGATTTTCGCTTTACTGATACTAAGGGTAAAGAGCAACACGTAACTTACCCAGCTGACACAATTGATGAAGATACATTTGAAGACGGTAAAATGTTTGATGGTTCTTCAATCGCTGGTTGGAAAGGCATTGAAGCTTCTGACATGATCTTACGTCCAGATGCTGAAACAGGTTTTCTTGACCCGTTCTTTGCTGAGCCAACAGTTGTTGTAACTTGTGACGTAATCGAGCCATCTACTGGTCAAGGTTACGAGCGTGACCCACGTTCGATTGCTCGTCGTGCTGAAGAATATTTAAAATCTACTGGTATCGGTGATACTGCATTCTTTGGTCCAGAACCAGAATTCTTCGTTTTTGACGAAGTTAAGTGGGACATCGATATGTCTGGCGCACGCCACACATTGATCGCTGAAGAAGCTGCATGGTCTACTGGTAAAGACTATGAAGCTGGTAACTCAGGTCACCGCCCACGTGTTAAAGGTGGTTACTTCCCAGTTCCTCCGGTTGACTCTCATCAAGACATGCGTGCTGAAATGTGTGCACGTATCGAAGACATCATGGGTCCTGGTCGTGTAGAAGTACATCACCACGAAGTTGCTTCTTGCCAATTAGAAATTGGTGTGAGCTTCAACACTATGGTTCGTAAAGCGGACGAAGTTCAGCAGTTCAAATATGCAGTTTGGAACGTTGCTCATCAATATGGCAAAACAGCGACATTTATGCCTAAGCCAATGGTAGGTGATAACGGTTCTGGTATGCACGTTCATATGTCTATCTCTAAAGATGGCAAGAACTTGTTTGCTGGTGATGAATATGCTGGTTTATCTGAAATGGCATTGTTCTTCATTGGTGGTATCATCAAGCACGCTCGTGCATTGAATGCAATCACGAACCCAGGTACAAACTCTTATAAGCGTTTAGTTCCACACTACGAAGCTCCGATTATGCTTGCTTACTCAGCACGTAACCGTTCTGCTTCTATCCGTATTCCTTACGTTTCTAGCCCTAAAGGCAAGCGTATCGAAGCACGTTTCCCAGATCCATTAATGAACCCATACTTAGGTTTTGCTGCATTGTTAATGGCTGGTCTTGATGGTATCCAAAACAAGATCCATCCAGGTGAAGCTGCTGACAAGAACTTGTATGACCTTCCTCCTGAAGAAGAAGCAAAAATCCCAACAGTTGCTCATAACTTAGAAATGGCAATTGCTGCACTTGAAGCGGATCACGAGTTCTTATTAAAAGGCGGTGTATTCACTAAAGAAATGCTTGATGCATATATCGAACTTAAAACTGAAGATGTACGTCGTCTTAATACGACGACTCACCCAGTTGAATTTGATATGTACTACAGCCTGTAATACATTAGATTCTGAAAAAGCTCGCTTCGGCGAGCTTTTTTTATGTTTTTGATTCAATTGAAAGTCATACGCTTTTTCCGAAGAAATTCATGTAAACTAGTTGCGATGTTTTTAGTGAGCCAAGCATGCGAAATTTACGACCAAACAGAATTAAGGGGCGAGAGATCCCAGCTGAATTAAAAAAATGGTTGTATGCATCTGGTTCTCTCACTCAGCAATTGACTGATTTGGGTGAGGGGGAATTTCATGTCGAGCGTCTCAACGAACAGTTTCAACGACTCACTTTTAACGATAGCCAATGGATGCAAATGCCAGCACACCATATTGCATGGGTGCGTGAAACGAATCTATATGGTAATCAGGCACAGGCTTGGGTCAAAGCAAAAAGTATTTTTCCAATTTTAAGCCTGCGCAAGAAAGCTCGATTATTTCGGCATATCCGTAATAAGCCAATCGGTTGGTTTCTATTTCAACGAACCAATCCAGCTTGTGAAAGAAGAGTGATTTATCTTGAAGAAGGGTGGACCAGACAAAGTTGTTATACTTGGCATGGTTGTAAATTTATCGTGCAAGAGACTTTTCTCCCAGCATTTGAGCAGTTTATTCAACAGCATTGACTCTAAGGATTCATCATGGATACAGTGCAACATACGACTTGGCGACAACGTTTAGAAGCCTATTACTATTTATGCCGCTTTGATAAGCCAATCGGTACAGAGTTAGTTTTTTGGCCGACTATGTGGGCTTTGTGGATTGCTGCAAAAGGGACACCAGATATTAAGGTATTATTGCTTATGATTTTGGGTGTTATTTTTATGCGTGCAGCAGGCTGTGCGATCAATGATTTTGCTGACCGTAAAGTTGATGCGCATGTCGCACGTACAAAAACACGCCCTTTAGCTACAGGTATAATTCGTGCTCGCGAGGCTATTTTTGTATTTTTAGCTTTAGTTACTGCAAGTGCTATGTTGCTATTTTTCCTGCCGATCGAAACCTTTTATTGGTCATTTGGTGCATTATTTTTAGCGTTTATTTATCCTTTTATGAAACGCTTTACTAATTTGCCACAAGTGTTTTTAGGTGCTGCTTTTTCATGGTCAATTCCGATGGCATACACTGCGGTTGGGCAAACGCCAGATTTAACCTGTTGGCTTTTATATTTCGGTAATTTGGCTTGGACAGTAGCTTATGATACACAATATGCAATTACTGATCGTGAATATGATTTGAAAATTGGTGTGAAATCTACCGCAATTTTATTCGGTAATTACGATATACAGATAATTGGTTTATTACAGTTCATTAGCTTGTTATTAATTGGCTCGGCTTTGTATCTGGAGCATCTTTTTATACCATTTGGAATGATTGCATTACTTGTTGTTGCAGGGGATTTTGTTTATCAGGCATATAAAACTAAAGATCGAGAACCACAGATCTGTTTCTGGGCATTCCGTCACAATCGTTGGGTAGGAATGATAATTTTTCTGGGAATCTTTTTAGAATTAATGTTTTAAAATGACTTATTAGTTGAAAAGTGTCCTATACAGGGCATTTTTTTTGTGCATTAATAAAGCAGCATGTAGTTTCATGCTCAAAAACAAAGACAAAAGGATATTTTATGAAACGGTCAAAAATTGCTTTAGCAATGACATTCTCTATTTCAGCATTATTTTTAACTGCATGTAATGATAATAATGATGATTACACTGGAGTAGATTCGAGTAAAACCTATTTGTATGAAAGCAATTATGCGATTGATACGGTTAATAATGCTGCTTCGATTAAAGTAATGACGTATAACATGGCAAATGTTCAGGGTCGAACAGCAACTGCAACAGCGATGGTATTGTTCCCTAAAGTTGCTAAACCTGCAGATGGTTATCGTGTAGTCGTGTGGGAACATGGAACTGTTGGGGTGGGTGATGGTTGTGCACCTAGTAAAAATACGATTAATCCTCGCTTTAGAATTCTTGCTGATACTTTATTAGCAGCTGGATATGTGGTAATTGCACCTGATTATGAAGGGTTGGGTACTGCAGGTGTTCATCCATACCTTAATTTAAGTAGTGAAGCTAAATCCGCATTAGCTGCAGTAAAGGCTGTAAAAGACCATTATGGAAATCAGTTGAAAGGTGATTGGATGTCAATTGGTCAATCCCAAGGCGGACATGCATCACTAGGCACAGCTGAATTTGCGAATGCAGATATAAGTTATAAAGGGGCTGTAGCAGGCGCCCCTGCATCAAGTTTAGGTACTATTATTCAGATTTATATTGATCCAGCGATGAATAAAGATAGTGGCTTTAAGCTTAGTAAATTAGATCAAGCGATCACGGTACGTAGACAGATTGATGCAGCGATTGCTGCTGGTCAAATGTCTCCAAATGATCCAATGGCACTTGCAGTACCAACAATCGATCAAACTGCAGATGGTTATGCTGAATTATTAGCGTATGCAGCTTTGGCTAGTGCAGGAATTAAGGCACAGCAGCCAAACTATGATTTTAAACAAATCTTTACGTCAGGTGCGGCTGATATCGCAGAATTAGCATATGGTCGTACCGGCGATGATGGTGCATGCTTGAGTTATCCAGCTCCAGATAGCGCTAATGGATTACAGGAGAAATTTAAAGCGGGAATTTTAGCTTTCTTAGCAGACCCTACACATCAAATCACACAGTTTGGTATTGATCTAACTAAATTTAAAGAAGATGTTGTGGTGCAAAATTTCTTAGCGGCGACTCAGCCTGCAACCAATGCGACTAAAGAAAAAGTAATTAAGACACCTGTCTTACTTATTCAGGGAGAAAAAGATCAAGCGGTATTGCCAGCAGTTACGCAACTGTTAGTTAAGAATATGAAAGACAATGCTTTAAAATTCTTCCCACAAGCAGCTTATGATGAAAATTATTTATTAGATATCGTACCGAATGCAACGCATACGCAGGCGATCATTTGTAGAAATGCAAAAGCAGTGGAGTTTATTCAAAAATATATGTCAGCAGGTACGGGTATTGTGCTGACTGATGCTCAAAAAGATGCGAGTCAAAACGCTCAGTGTACAGGTAAGTTTTAAGCTTTTATTTAGATCATAGCTTTCAAAAAAGAGTCTCTCCATAGAGGCTCTTTTTTGTTATATTGTTACATTAAGATGAGTTGTGTTATTGAAATCTGGATCATTTATGAGTCAACAATCTACTGAAAAGAAGTCAGTACCTTGGTTATTAATGGGTTTGGGGTTACTCATCCCGATCTTTATTGTAGGAATGGCTTTCCTAGCTGCAAAAAGTGATGCGGAAACCAAGAAAAAATATGATCAACAACATGCAGAAATTGCAAAGAAATTTGAAAAACAGAAAAATGCTGAATCAGCAATTAAGTCTGAATAATCCTTAATTAAGAAATTTGATTTATCGAATGTCCATCTGTAATTGTTTTACAGATGGAATTTGAGTATATCGATGCACTTTGTATCCTGCTTCTAAAAGCATTTGATCGCGTTTTTTGTCTTCTAATTCTTTTCCAATATGACTTGGATCATCAAGTTCGATGATTGCTAATACATTCATTTCTTTGTCTAAGATCACGAAATCAGTCACTTTTCGATTGAATTGACTACGAATTTTATAATGGTCGCTGGTAATTAAAGCACTGAAAGCGACTTGTGTAAGGATGTGATTGTTAGGAAATGCCTGTTGTAGCCTCGTGAACATCTTTGATTCAAATGTGGTAATGACAGGGCGAGCAAAAAACTTCTGCTGGGGTAGAAAAGAACGTAGGCAACTAATTAAAAGTAATACTGTGCTAATCAAGCCAATAAGCAAGAAGATAATCTGATTAGATGCAAACATATTTATTATCAATACATGAATAAAAAACCCACTCAATAAGAGTGGGTTTTTAGAATTTTGGCTCTCCCACCTGGGCTCGAACCAGGGACCTGCGGATTAACAGTCCGTCGCTCTACCGACTGAGCTATGGGAGAATCTGGATAGGCATTCTATGCATGAATAGAGATGTGGTCAAGAGCTGAATAATAAAAAAATTAAATATTGATTTGATTGTACTTTTTATCAGCATTTTTATAAATTTAATGGATAGGATACTTTGTTTTTAGTAGGAGCTAGGGTGAATTTTGGTCAATAAAAAAGCCCATATCATACTGGATATAGGCTTTTTTGAATTTGGCTCTCCCACCTGGGCTCGAACCAGGGACCTGCGGATTAACAGTCCGTCGCTCTACCGACTGAGCTATGGGAGAATCTGAATGCCATTATAGGCAGCTTTTAAAATCGGTCAAGCTAAAAGTGTCATGTTTCTTTCATTTTTTTACTGTATGCTTTTTATTTGCACAATTATGGCGAAATCGGAAAAATAACTTGAACTTTGATCAGGCTGTTGTTAGATTCGAAACAGAAAAGTGTTTAGATTTTTATCTAGACAGTGTGGATTTAACCCAACTTGCCAGCACTAAAATGGCTAAATCGGAGGTCAAAATGACTATTCTTAGCATTCAATCTATTTTTTCAAATTTATCTTTTTATCAAGATCATTATCTTGAAATCATTCAAGATCCTGAGCAATATTACACATCAGTTGAAAACTGCTTTTTGAATACATTTCCATTTAAGCAACAAGCTCTATTTCTAGGCGATTTATTGCAACTTTGGTTTGGTGATAAATGGAAAATCCAAAACGCTAAAAATTTATTGACGCAGAAAAATGTATTAACGGTGAATGAGCATTTGCCTTTGTACTTATTTCAGCTCGGTGGAGAGCTTATTTTGGGTGCAAATACGGCACTGGCTTGGTCAGTTGCAGAAAATAAAATTGTAGCTGTGCAAGTGAAGAGTATTTGGCAATATGCTGTTTTTAGTCACTTATGCTCACGACCAAAAAACTTTCATGAAAATAAAGCGATTGCATGAAGTCATAGTAAGAATAAATCTACAGCATAAAATTAAGGGGCGTATATATATGTCACTGTATAATTTTTAATATTATCGCCCTTATTTTTGTATCAATCTAAATCAAGCTGATGTGTATGAAGTAAAAGAAATAGATTATTTTTTGAAGTATCTTATCAATATAAAATTATGTTGCAGAAATTATTAATTATTAAATTCAATCTTTGTTTTATTCTATTCTACAATTAATTGATAACAATTTTGAATAAAAGGTAAATTTATAATGAAAGGGCAATGTGTTTGTGGTGAAACCACATTTGAAGTTGAATTAAGCAATCATGACGTACATGCCTGTCACTGCTCAATTTGTCGTCGACAGACCAGTGGTGTGATTATGACGATTGATGTGAAACAGGGCAGCTTAAAATTTTTAAAACAAGACCATCTCTCTATCTATAATTCATCGGCTTGGGGCGAGCGTGGGTTCTGTAATTCTTGTGGCACAAATTTATTTTGGCGGACTAAAGATCAGAGTTATTGCAATATTAATGCTTTTGCATTGAATGAGTCACCTCAAGATTTGAATTTTGATTTGGAAATCTATATTGATAGTAAGCCTGAGTTTTACGCATTTCAAAATGCAACGAAGAAGATGACTGAAGCTGATGTAGTTGCTTTATTTAATGCAGAAGCGAAAGAATAAATTTTTAGCTGATTCATAAAGACAAAAAAGAAGCTTCATTAAGAAGCTTCTTTTTTTCGCAACTCAGATTATTGAGAGGCTTTTTCTGCTGCAATCGAAGCAATTGCGGCATCAACGCCATCAATTGAGTCTGCTGCTTTTTTAATACGCGCCAAAGCATCAACTAATACATCATCAGCAGTTGCATAAGAAATACGCATAAAACCACCTAAACCAAAAGCGTCACCTGGTACAACAGCTACACCAGTTTCTTCAAGCAACCATTCAGAGAATTCTGTGCAAGATTTTAAACCTTTGGCACGAATTAATGGACGGATATTGGCATAGGCATAGAATGCGCCATCAGCAGGTAGGCAAGAAATACCGTTAATTTCATTTAAGCCATTTACCACAAGGTCATGACGGCGTTTAAACGCTTCAATCATTGGTTTTAATACATCTTGCGGACCGTTCAATGCTGCTTCTGCCGCAACTTGAGAAATTGAAGTTGGGTTAGATGTCGATTGAGATTGAATATTTTTCATCGCACCAATTAGTTTTGCTGGACCAGCAGCATAACCAATACGCCAACCTGTCATTGCATACGCTTTTGATACGCCATTAAGGACAATTGTACGATCATATAAGTCAGGTGCAATTGTTGCGATGTTATAGAACTCATCTTCCCAACGAATTGGTTCGTACATGTCATCAGAAGCAATGAATACTTGTGGATGACGACGAAGTACCTCAGCCAAAGCTTCTAATTCAGCTTTGGTATAAATCATACCTGTTGGGTTAGAAGGGCTGTTTAATACAAGTAAACGAGTATTAGGTGTAATAGCAGCTTCCAATTGTTCTGGTGTGATTTTGAAGCGTTGTTCTTCACCACATTTCACAATAACAGGCGTACCTTCAGCAATGATTACCATATCTGGATAGCTTACCCAGAATGGCGCAGGAATGATTACTTCATCACCCTTGTTTAACAAAGCAAGTGCCAAGTTAAAGAAACTTTGTTTACCACCACAAGATACTAAAATCTGATTAGGTTGGTAGTCTAAGTTATTATCACGTTTTAATTTTGCAATAATTGCTTTTTTTAAACTTGGAGTACCGTCTACAGCTGTGTATTTTGTAAAGCCTTTATTAATCGCTTCAATTGCAGCATCTTTGATATGTTGAGGGGTATCAAAGTCTGGTTCGCCAGCACCTAAACCAATCACGTTTTTACCAGCAGCTTTAAGCTCAGCAGCTTTGTTGGTTACTGCAAGTGTAGGGGACGGTTTGATGGCATTGACACGATCAGAGAGACGTACGTCCACGGCATTATTCCTTCTTATGGGATTAGAAAATAAAAAAGCAGCTCATTTTAGCTTAAATCGATTTATTTGTGGCTGAAACTTACCTTGATTGAATAAAAAGTTACCAAATTATAGGTTTAGGTCGTACAGTACTTTTTTACATATTTTATTTTTAGCAAAATAATAAAAATCTATTACAATGGGCGCTAGAAATTTAAATTTCGAGAGAATTTCAATGACTGCGCAACAACCTAAAGCCAAGAAAGCTTTAGTCAAATTACCTTTCCCTATGCCATCTACTCAGGATGATTGTGAGGATGCTACGCATAATCAGGTGCGACCAAAACCTGAGCAATATGCAGATCGTACTTGGATGCCACCACGTGGTACTCGTCGTTCGATGGGTAAACGCTAATTTAAATAAAAAACAGGCAATATGCCTGTTTTTTATTTCTTTGGCATTTCTTGATAATATTTTTTTTTCATTTGATACATGTGATGATCTGCACGTTTTAGCATATCTTCGACTTGCTCATTTTCTTTTGTTGTGGCATGCCCAATCGCAATAATAATAGGATGACTTGAGTAATATTGATTATCTATATTAAAAAGTTCCTGAATAGTTTGTAGCATCATCAATACATTCGCTTCATCTGCACCCGGCATTAAAATCACAAACTCGTCGCCACCGATTCGAGAAGCTGTATAAGCCGTATTTGTAATTGCTTGATTTAAGACATGACCTACACGACGTAATAAACCATCACCAATATCGTGACCAAGTTGATCATTAGTTTCTTTTAAACCATTCATGTCTAAAAAAATTGAAGAAACAGGGCGGATAATGCTGCGATTTAAACGATTAAGCTCTTCAGTAAAGAAAGCACGATTATAAAGCTTGGTTAGTACATCATGCTGACCTAAATATTCGAGATAATTTTCAGCTTTCTTTCTTGCAGTAATATCTGTAAGAGCTACCTGTACCAATCCCCAAGTTTCTTCATACCCTGGGAATACGGTAAATTGCAGTAAGACATTTCTAATTTGTCCATCTAATGCATAGTTGATAGCTTCACGTTTGTGGTGAATATTTCCTTGCCATAGTTCAATCAGTTGTTCTCTAAATGTTTCCACCATCTCTTCGGTAAAAATTTTATGGGTATTTTTTAGTAGAGTCTCTTTGTCTGGGGCTTTAAATAAAGCGAGAGTCGCCTGATTGACATCTAAAATTAAAATATCTTCTATACATTGACGAACAAATTCAGGATGTACATCTAAAAAAGTCCTAAAGTCTTCAATACCTAATAGCCTAAGCTGATCAATTCTGTTTTTAATACGGCTAAAATCTTCAACCCAAAGAGAGGTGGGAGAGTAGATAAACATAGATTCAGCTAAGCGACGATTTTTTTCTTCCTGACGGAGTGCATTTTGATAAGGAGTAATATCTTCGGTAGTAATTAATACCCGTTCAAAAGTAGATTCAGAACCAGGTAAAATGGCCCCTCTTAACTGAACATCAATACGTTTGCCTGATAAGGTGTAATTCACGGTGGTGCTTGAAAAATAGGTTTTACCATTCCACAATGCTTCAAGTTCATAAATATGGGATTCAAACATTTCTTTTTTAAAAATAAGATTTAAATTGGCACATAACTCTTCTTGGTTTTTTGCTTCAAAAAGTTCTAAAGTTTTTTGATTAACACAAATAATTTTAATTTTATGAGCACATTCGATAACTAAGTGTTTATTTAGATTTAAAAATTCATGGAGGTTTTCAATTCCTTGCTTTCTCCATAAATCAAATTGTTGTTTAACTTCACTGAAGTCTTCAATCCACATTGGAATTGGAGTTAAGTCAAAAATTGAAGAATCTAAAGTTTCCATACGTTTCTTTTAAGTATTCAGTTTGCCTTAAAGTATAATGAGAAAAATTAAGATTTGGAAAATAATCAATTTAAATTTGTTGGAATAAGAATATTAACTATAAGCAAAACAAAATAATGAGAAAGCAGAATTTATCTGCTTCACTCATAAAATATCAAAATAAATTAACGGTTGATGGGATGCTGTATTTCCAGTTCACCACGCCAGAGTTTCATGAAGTCATATTCATCAATATCATAGAGTTCCATTAAGGCAATAACTGTACTGACGAAAATCATGGCACCTTCAGAGTTGTTCTGAAAATTGAAAATTTTTCCATTCAGTTTTCCCAAAATGTCACTGATTTCATGCTCACGTCCACGCCCATAGCGATCACGCGGATAAAGTTCTTCATTAAGTACAATTAACGCGATGGCTTTTTCTGACGGGCTTAGTTTTGTTTGTTCTAAAGCTTCCTCAAAAGATTCATATCCATGATTAAAATAAAAAATAACTTCATCGCAAATGAAACTATGAACCATTTGCGCAGTTAGATCTGGAAATTGCGAAACAGCATCATCCTCGATGTAAGGTCGAAAAGATTCTGGAAAAATCACATTCGAATGAATTCCTTTGAATAAAGGGGCAATTTCAGAAACTTTATATCCTGCGATACCACAGCCCAATGCAGTTAAAAAATATTTCACTTTGGGATGATTTTTAGCATAAATTTTAAAATCATCGACATAGTGCTCTATTTGAGAAAGTGGCATTTGCTGGATATGTTCATTTAATGTTGGAATAGCAAAACTTTGCCCAGCCCAACCTCGTCCGACACCGTTAACTGCTGCGAAATGTTGTGCAGCGACACGTGCTGCGCCATTATCATGTATTCCAGCTAAATTACTACCAAAAACAAATACGGTATCTTCAGGAAGTTCAGTGACAATAGTTTCATCGTGATATTGATAAGACATATTTTTTATCATTCAAATATATATTGATCTCATGTTGCAACCGATTGAATAAGGGGTCAATAGTGCTTTAGATTTTTCTTATCGTTATTTCTTGATGCTGTTTTTATTCTTCTTGATGGTGCAAGCGATTTTATTGTAGATGGAACTTAAAAGGATAGGGGGTACATTGAAACAAGTTTTAGCTATGAGTTTGTAAATTAGAGCATTAAATCAAAAGAGATCTGATTTCGACCATTGGTTTTTGCTTGATAGAGTAAATCATCTGCACGTTGTAACGCGTATTCAATATCATGCACATTATGAATATGGGTTAGACCATAACTTGCTGTCATTTTAATTTGATAATTCGTAAAAGTTGTCTGTTCTAGCAATGTCTTATAATGTTCGATGCGCATCAGGGCAGCAGCAGCATCTTCTGCGATGAATAAACAAATAAACTCTTCACCACCAAAACGAGCGATAAGATCTTCGGCTTGTTTATCTTTCAGCATCATTTGGCTAACACCATATAAAATCTGGTCGCCAATATAATGTCCCCAAGTATCATTAATGCTTTTAAAATGATCCAGATCGAGACTCACGAGAAAATATGATTGTGAGGTAAATGACAAGGATGCAGTTTTTTCAAAAAAACCACGACGATTGAGTAGATGGGTCAAAGGATCATGTAAGCGATCGTTATTGAGGTGATAAACGACATCTTTAATTGCACAGCCACTTAACACAATTGCAAATAGGATATTTAAAATAATATTGATAGACATCCCTAATAACCACCAATTAGAGGAGGTTAATGCAATGTGATTGTGATCAATATTATCTAAAAAAAAGAAATTTATTGTGGCTCTAACAAATGAGTAGAGAACGTTAATAAAATAGAAAATGAACACCCAACGATCGAAAGAGCGGCTGTTAGAGAGTTGACGGAATAAATCAGGAAAAACCAATACGCCAATACTTCCTAAAGCAATATTGAGAATCACTAGGCGCAGCCATATTTGTGGCGCTATATAGGAATAATAGGTCAGGGCGATCAGGGCAGAGAAAAAAATTAAAAAAGCAATTCTATGCTGAAAGGTGGTGTTTAGTTTTAAACTAATTGCATAAGCACCAATCCAACTTCCTAATAAATATAAAACGGATGTAAATGGTGCAGCTAAGGTGAGTTGAGGATTTGACATTAAACATTGAGCAAACAATGCAATAGAGGGAATGGTATATGCCAATCCAATCCATAATAAAAAAATATCAGCCTTAAAAAAAAGACGGCAGCAAGTAAATGCCAAACCAATAAAAAACAGGCAACTGGGGACAATTAATATAAAATATTGCGCATTGAGTGAATTCACAGCAATTTTTCTAAATTCTTGATATTTTTGAAAGGTGTAGATTAATGTGCTTTTATATATGAATTCAACACACTTAAACGAAAATATCAAAATAATTGAGTAAAAACTCTAGCTTACTCATATTTTTTTATTAATTGGTAAATAATTTATATGTATTTACGATTGGCATAATATTTTATAGTGAAATACATAAAAGTGATTGTAAATTGAGTCAATTGCCTCCATCAATAAGGCATCGATTGAAAAGGGTATTCTTGTGAGCGAAAACCAACCTTTTGAATTAGTCACCAATTATCAACCTGCTGGTGATCAACCACAAGCGATTGAGAAGTTAGTTAATGGCATTGAGCATGGTCTTCGTAATCAGTTACTACTTGGAGTGACGGGTTCTGGTAAAACCTATACGATGGCGAATGTGATTGCACAAACACAGCGTCCAACGATTGTTATGGCACACAACAAAACGCTTGCTGCACAGCTTTATGGTGAGTTCAAAGCTTTTTTCCCGAATAATGCAGTTGAGTATTTCGTCAGTTATTACGATTACTATCAACCAGAAGCCTATGTGCCATCATCCGATACCTTTATCGAAAAAGACTCAGCAATCAACGACCACATTGACCAAATGCGTCTTTCTGCAACGCGTGCTTTATTAGAGCGTCGTGATGCCATTATTGTCGCTTCAGTTTCTGCGATTTATGGTTTGGGTGATCCGAATGCCTATATGCAAATGCTATTGCATATTGTGCAAGGCGATCGCGTTAGCCGTGATGAAATCATTCGCCGTTTGGTCGAAATGCAATATACCCGTAATGAATTGGAGTTCTTGCGTGGTACTTATCGTATTCGTGGAGAAATTATTGATATTTTCCCTGCTGAGTCGGATAAAGATGCGATTCGAGTAGAGTTATTTGATGATGAGGTTGATTCGATTCGTTGGTTTGACCCATTGACAGGAAAATTGGTGCGTAAAGTGCCACGTGTGACGATTTATCCGAAAAGTCATTATGTTACCCCAAAAGATCATTTAACTCGTGCGATTGATACCATTAAAGATGAATTAAAAGATCAGCTTAAATTTTTCAAGGATCATGACAAATTACTGGAAGCACAACGTATTGAACAGCGTACCCGTTATGATTTAGAGATGATGCAACAGTTGGGTTATACCAATGGCATTGAAAACTATTCACGTCACCTTTCAGGTCGAGGGGCAGGCGAAGCGCCGCCGACTTTATTTGATTATATCCCTGAAGATGCCTTGTTGATCATTGATGAATCGCATGTGACGGTTCCTCAAATCGGTGCGATGTATAAAGGTGACCGTTCACGTAAAGAAAATTTGGTGAATTATGGTTTCCGCTTACCAAGTGCTTTGGATAACCGTCCAATGAAATTTGAAGAGTGGGAGCGAATTGTTCCGACCACGGTTTTTGTGAGTGCAACGCCTGCACATTACGAATTGGAAAAGTCAGAGCAAATCGTTGAGCAGGTAGTTCGTCCAACAGGCTTGATTGATCCTGAAATTGAAGTACGTCCAGTATTAACTCAAGTCGATGATGTACTTTCTGAAATTAATATTCGTAAACAATTAAATGAACGTGTCCTTGTGACAACTTTGACTAAACGTATGGCAGAAGATTTAACCTCATACTTGAAAGAATATGGCGTTAAAGTGGCTTATCTGCACTCTGATATTGATACGGTTGAGCGCGTCAAAATTATTCACGAACTACGTACTGGTGTACATGATGTATTGGTCGGGATTAACTTGTTGCGTGAAGGTCTGGATATGCCGGAAGTGTCTTTGGTTGCAATCTTAGATGCGGATAAAGAAGGCTTCCTGCGTTCAGAGCGTTCATTGATTCAAACCATTGGTCGTGCAGCACGTAATGTGAAAGGTAAAGCGATTTTATATGCGGATCGTATTACTGATTCGATGCGTAAAGCGATGGACGAAACAGATCGTCGTCGTAACAAACAAATTGAATTTAATGAATTACATGGTATTACCCCACGTAGTGCTGTGCGTCAAGCAATTAAAGAAATCGATACGGGTGAAGTGCTCAGTGATGATGAAATTGATGAAAAAGTGTTAGAGCAAGCGCAGAGTATCAGTGCTGATGAACAGCATTTGTTATCTGATCCAAAACTGTTTGCCAAGCATATTACCAAGCTTGAAAAAGAGATGTTAAAAGCCTCTAAAGAGCTTCAGTTTGAGCAGGCAGCTAGATTGCGAGATGAGATCGTTCGTCTCAAAGCCCATATGTTGCAATCGTAATCTAGCAGAGAAATCCTCAAAAGGGATACATATCGCAACAATCTTTGTTTATAAAATAGGCTATGTTGAAAAGCTAAATATATGACTATTGATAACAAATTTCTGTTTTGAGGATTTCCCATGCCGCTGATTAAGAATTTCCCTAAAGCAAGTTGGCGTTTAACAAAAATTGCAATTGGTGGAGTGGTCTTAACTGGACTGGCTGTAGGAACGATTGCTTATGCACAATCAAAGTCTTTACCTACAGTTGAAAAAGTAGAATTGGATAAATATTTAGGTGTTTGGTATGAAGTTGCTCGTAAGCCAATGTTCTTTGAGCGTAAATGCGCTTATAACGTGACAGCAACTTATACGTTAAACGAAAATGGCAATATTGTTGTTGATAACAAATGTTATGACGGTGAAGGTAATTTACAACACAGTTTAGGTGAGGCGTTTGTTGCGAATGCGCCTTTTAACACCAAATTAAGAGTGAGCTTTTTACCTGAAGGCGTGCGTTGGATTCCTGTTGCACGCGGAGATTACTGGGTTTTAAAGCTTGATGAAGATTATCAAACAGTATTGGTTGGAGAACCGAGCCGTAAATATTTATGGGTACTTTCTAGAACGCCTAATCCGAAGAAAGAAACAGTTCATGAATATTTAAATTATGCTAAATCCTTGGGGTATGACATCGGTGACGTGATTTATCCAGAACATCGTTAAATCAGCTATACTTATTTAAAACCATGCTTGCATGGTTTTTTTATTTTTATATAGTGGATAATTCACGTTTTAAGATACATCCCAAATGCTTCTGAGGTCAAAATGTTAAAAGGCATCGCTTATTCAGTTTTGGCTTCTGTCACCTTTGGGATTCTGTATTTTTACACTCAATTACTGGGTGCGTTAGATAGTGAACAAACTTTTGGGTGGCGAATTATTGCCACAATTCCATTTTTGACTTTATTTATGTGGTTTAGTGGTGACTTGACCCATATCAAAACTATATTTAATCGAATCATAGCAAAGCCTACTTTATTAGTGTTTCTAATGATCACTTCCGTACTGACCTCAGCACAATTATGGTTGTTTTTATGGGGGCCAATTCACGGAAGAGGTCTACAAGTTTCTTTGGGTTATTTCCTTTTGCCTTTGGTGTTAGTCCTTGCTGGTAGTTTTCTCTATGGAGAAAGATTATCTAAATTTCAATATATTGCTGTGCTGTTGGCTGGATTTGGTGTAGCACATGAAATTTGGCGCTTAGGTACAATAGCTTGGGAAACTGCTTTTGTTGCTTTAGGTTATGCAGCTTACTTTATTCTTCGTAAAAAAATTCAAACGGACAACTTAGGTGGTTTTTGGTGGGATTTATTCTTGATCCTGCCAATTGCGATTTTCTTTACTCAGACAGGTGAAACTCCATATTTAAAGTTTTTAGAGCATCCTAGTTTGGGAGTTGTGGTTCTAGGTTTAGGTTTGTTGAGTGCGATTGGCCTAGGAAGTTATATTTTAGCAAGTCGCTATTTACCCTTAATTATTTTTGGTTTACTAGGGTATTTGGAGCCTGTTTTATTGGCATTGGCATCGTTGGTGCTTGGTGAAAAAATCAGCTCAGGTGAATGGTTAACTTATATTCCAATTTGGTTGGCAGTATTGGTATTGGTAATTGAAGGAGCATGGCATCTGTATCAACAACGACAGCGTAAGCAGCATTTACATCTAAATGTGAAACAATATTCAAAGCGAATCAATTTTGATGATCAAAGTTAAAGTTTAGGAATTGATTACAAACAAGAGAAAGCTATCAATAAAACTGCTATGAGAATGATTTAAATTACACGTATTGTGATGATTGAAAAAGACTTTTACCTAAAATCACAAAAATAATTATAGGTATTTTATGAATTTATAGTGAATTAGGACAAAATCTTAGCTCAATTAACAGCTTTTGATTCAATCTTGATGATAATTCCATTACAATTATGGCGTTTTAAAAATTCACGCCCAGTATAGATATTAAATTTGAGGACGTAACTGTGAGCAAAGACACTATCGTTGCCCTACACGCAGAACATCAAGGCCGTTGGAAAAACCGTGAAGAAATCGCGGAACGCATGATTGCTTTGATTGGTCAATTATACCGTGAGAAAAATATTGTTGTTTCTGTTTACGGTCGTTCTTTAATAAACCGTTCAGTGATTCAAATTTTAAAATCACATCGCCGTACACGTATGCTTGACGTAGAACTTTCAGTTGTTCATACCTTCCCAATTTTGGAAGCGTTAATGAAAATTGAAAACATTGGTTCTGCTGAAGTAGACATCGGTAAACTTGCTGTTGAATATAAAAATCAAGGTGGCGATGTAGATGCATTTGTTGCAAATGCCGTTGCTTCGATTCAAGGTAAAGCAAAATCTGAACAACCTAAAGATGTCGTTCTTTACGGTTTTGGTCGTATTGGTCGTATTTTGGCCCGCTTAATCATCAGCCAATCTGGTTTAGGTCGTGGTTTAAGCCTTAAAGCAATCGTTGTTCGTAAATCATCTGATGGTGACTTAGCAAAACGTGCTTCATTATTACGTCGTGATTCTATTCACGGTACTTTTGACGGTACAATTTCTGTTGATGAAGAAAACGAAGCAATCATTGCAAACGGTCAATTCATTAAAGTGATCTATGCTTCAAGCCCAAGCGAAGTGGATTACACCGCTTATGGTATTGAAAATGCGCTTCTTATCGACAATACAGGTAAATGGCGTGATGCTGAAGGTCTAAGCCAACACCTGAAATGTGCAGGTATTGCACGTGTGGTATTGACTGCACCAAGTAAAGGCGAGATGAAGAACGTTGTATATGGCGTAAACAACACAGATATCTTAGATGAAGACAAAATCATCTCTGCTGCAAGCTGTACTACAAACGCAATTACACCTGTATTAAAAGTTTTAGATGACAAATACAAAGTATTAAATGGTCATGTTGAAACAGTTCACTCATTCACAAACGACCAAAACTTAATTGATAACTATCACAAGGCTGACCGTCGTGGTCGTGCTGCGACATTGAACATGGTTATCACTGAAACTGGTGCTGCGAAAGCGGTTGCGAAAGCATTACCAGGTCTTAAAGGCAAGTTAACAGGTAACTCTGTACGTGTTCCTACGCCAAACGTTTCACTTGCAATCTTGAACTTAAACTTAGAGAAAGAAGTTGATCGTGAAGAAGTGAATGAATACATTCGTCAAATCTCGATTAATTCTAGCCTACAAGGTCAAATTGGTTATACAAACTCGACTGAAGTTGTATCAAGTGACTTTATTGGTTCACGCACTGCAGGTGTGTTTGATGCGCAAGCAACAATCACTTCTGGCACACGTTTAACAGCGTATGTTTGGTACGATAACGAAGTGGGTTATAGCTGCCAAGTATTGCGTATCGCTGAACAAATGTGTGGCGTAAGTTATACAAAAATTCCAGCTGAAACAAATGCATAATTTGTGAAAGTTGAAAAAAGGAGCTGATTTAAAGCTCCTTTTTTTATGCTTAGGTATATCTAAAATATTGTATTTTAATTTACCGTATGTTTAATTATGCTTCTAATAAATAAAAGTGCTTCATAATGAAAAAATATATATTCACTATTTTAGTTGCAAGTATCAGCATGCATATACAAGCAAATCCTCAAGCTTTTGATTTAACGCCAGTTTTACAAGATCGTTATGAAAAAGATTGTGCAGTTCGCTCTGATTATGACTTATATAAATTTCCTGATATTTCGAAAAAACTACAAGCCTATGTGGTTAAGAATGAATTGGAAGAAGAACCTGCCTTTGTTAGTAATGTTTTTATATTGAAAAATGTGGAATATCGGGGTGTACCCGTTACTAAGATAGAGTTCTCGTATGGGAATCTAGCTAAACAAGTGAATCAAGCTTTATATTTCGATCTTTCAACCGCAAAAGCGAAACAGAGCTTTAGTAAAATTCAATTTAAGCGTAAGCAAACTAAAGCAGATGCAAGTCTAGACATTACCAAAGAGGGGAATATGACATCTGTATATTGCTCTTGGACAGATCAAAAAAACTAGATACCGACTTTGGGGATATTTAAAACACGAATATTCCTTATTAATCTTAATCGTACAAAATAAGGGCTGAACAAGATAGATAAATGAATGAAAATAACTGCATAGGAAAATAGTTCGATAGGGATATGCCATTGTTGCAGTTGAAGCGTTTATTTGCAGTTTTTGCTCTTATTGTTGTCGCAAACTTATGTGGTGTATATATTGCCATGTGGGTATTTAAACATTTTAATATTTATATTCCATTGAAAAATCAAGATGTCGCAATTGATTTACAGGAACCCCTACAAGTAAGCGTAAAGGTTAAAGATGCTTTAAATGTCGATGTAAATGGGCGCGTTGATGCAAAAATTCCAATTGATGAGCAACTCAATGTTCCTTTAACTCAAACACTCACCCCCCGAGTTTATTTTGATAACTTAGTTCCAATTAGTACTACAATTCCTGTAAAAGAAACCATTAAAGTAAATCAAAGTTTACCGATTGATACCAAGGTTCAAGTCAAGATTTTGGGTCAGGATGTCACTTTACCTTTAAAGGGTTCAATTCCATTAAATTTAGATGTTCCAATTGATATTCAAGTACCATTACAACGGAAAGTACATTTAAAATTCGATGCACCTGTTCGCACTGTTTTGAAAGAAAACTTAAATATTCCTTTGAAAGCTCAGCTAAATGCTAATATTCCAATTCAAGGAAAATTAAATGTCCCGATTACATCGGAACTTAATGCTTCGGTAGATGTGAAAAATACGTTGCCAGTAAAAATCGCGAAGGGAGAGCTGAAGATTCCTTTATCAACAATGCGTTTAAATCGGATTGAAGACCAGCACGTAGTAGTACCTAATACACAGCAACCTATTAAAGGTGAATGATGCTGATGATGAAATCTATTAAGAGTTTATTGATTAGCTTTGTCATACTCACGATTTTGGTTGCAATCTTGTTTTGGTTTTATCTTAATATCCAAGCATCGCTGATTGTTTCTGCTCAGCAAACTGATATTCGTTTGCCAGCATCTCTTGCCACTAAAATTCAAGTCGGTGAACATTTACGTGTCCGATCCGAAGGGATGTTAAAAACTGCTGTTTCTATTGATCGAAATTTACAGTTGCCTTTAAAAGGTAAATATTTGGCTGACTTAAGTTTTGAAGTAGAAACACCGATTACTGTGAACATCAATTATGAAACGATGTTAAAAGTTGATGAAGTGATGCCTGTTCAGACCACGACGGATTTAATTTATCAGAGCAAATTATTGCCAAAATTTCCTCTAAAACTAGATGTCCCTGTGAAATTGGATATTCCATTTCAACTTAAACGTAGTTATACCATTCCTGTAAAAATAGTATTTAATGGGCCTGTTTACTTTGCATTTGATGAATCAGTAAATTTGCCGATTAAACATGAGTTTAAAACGAATTTTTATATGAATGATGCGATTAATATGAGCAATATTTCATCTTTTAATGCACTTATGTTTAATTCGGTTCAACAGACCAAAGCAAATTTAGATATGCAAATGGATTTGCCATTAAAGAATGTGCATCCTTAATTTTTGAGATATTTGAATTATATCTTGAGTAATTGGTTAAATTCTAAATTTCATATTACTAGGTGTAATATTTACTAAATACTGAATTTCTTCAACATTTGCACAGAATTCATTTGTTGTTTAATAAAATTCATGCAGAGCTGAGTAAATCTATTCGAGAAATTTATTAAAATGTGGCAAAATAGTCCGCTTTTAAGAATTTAGAGGATTGGCACATGCGCTTTGTTGATGAAGCAGTCATAACCGTAGAGGCTGGCGACGGTGGCAATGGCGTAGCCAGTTTTCGCCGTGAAAAATTTGTCCCTTTTGGTGGCCCAGATGGTGGAGACGGGGGACGTGGTGGAAGTGTTTATATCCAAGCCGATGATGACACAGGTACGCTCGTAGATTATCGTTATACGCGTCGATTCCGTGCTGAACGTGGTAAAAATGGTCGTGGTGCAAACTGTTCAGGCCGCGGTGGTGAAGACGTTGTTTTAAAAGTACCTGTGGGTACAACCATTGTTGATATTGAATCTGGTGACATTATTGGTGACTTAGTTGCCGATGGTCAACGTGTCAAAGTAGCCAATGGCGGTGATGGTGGTTTAGGTAACACACACTTTAAATCTTCAACGAATCGTTCTCCACGTAAATGCACTCATGGTATCAAAGGTGAATACCGCGAAGTACGTTTAGAGTTGAAAGTACTTGCAGATGTTGGCTTGTTGGGTATGCCAAATGCAGGTAAATCAACGTTTATTCGTGCAGTCAGTGCAGCAAAACCCAAAGTTGCGGATTATCCATTTACCACTATGATTCCTAACCTTGGTGTGGTTGATGCAGACCGTCATCGTTCATTCGTCATGGCCGATATTCCAGGTCTGATTGAAGGTGCAGCAGAAGGTGCAGGTCTTGGGATTCGCTTCCTTAAGCATTTGGCACGTACTCGTATCCTATTACATATTGTTGATGTTCAACCGATTGATGGTTCAGATCCAGCGCATAACGCCAAAGCAATTTTGGGTGAGTTAGTAAAATTCTCGCCAACTTTGGCAAAGCTCCCTGTGGTTCTTGTCTTGAACAAACTTGATCAACTTCCTGAAGAATCAAGAGAAGAGTGGTGTCAACATATTCTTGATGAATTGCAATGGGAAGGTCCTGTATTTAAAACTTCTGGTTTGATGTCGGAAGGGACGAAAGATGTTGTTTATTATTTGATGGATCAGATCGAGCAACAGCGTGAGCGTGAAGTTGAAGATCCTGAATATGCAGCAGAAATGAAAGCATTCCGTGAGCAGCTTGAAGCTGAGACACGTGAACAAACCATCGCAGCAAAAGAAGCTTATCGTGCTATGCGTAAGGCTCAGCGTGAAGCTGGCTTAGAAGACGATGAAGATGATTTTGATGACGATGAGGATGAAGGCGGCGTAGAAAGCATTTACGTTCGTGATTAGTGAACCGAGGAAAAAATGATAGAAGTGGTCGATGGGCAACGTCAGCTCAATGCGTGTAAACGAATCGTTGTTAAAATCGGATCATCTTTACTCACTGCAAATGGGCAAGGTTTAGATTTAAATGCAATTTCGCATTGGGCGAAACAAATTGCAGATCTACACAATGCTGGGCACGAAATTATTTTAGTGTCTTCAGGTGCAGTTGCAGAAGGGATGGTACGCATGAAACTTGCGAGTCGACCCACTGATTTACCCAGTTTGCAAGCTTGTGCTGCTATTGGCCAAATGGGTTTAATCCATACGTGGTCAAGCGTATTAGATCAACATGGGATTCAAACAGCACAAGTCTTACTCACGCATGATGATCTTGCTGATCGTCGTCGTTACCTCAACTCTTGTGATGCTTTGCAAAACTTGATTGATTGGCGTGTGATTCCTGTTATTAATGAAAATGATACAGTATCTACTGATGAGATTCGTTTTGGTGATAACGATACTCTAGCCGCAATGGTAGCAGGGCAGGTTCAGGCTGAGCTGTTGATTATTTTGACTGATCAGCAAGGTATGTTCGATTCTGATCCGCGTAGTAATCCAAATGCCAAGTTATTTTCTTCAGTTCGTGCATTAGACGATACTTTATTTGAAATGGCGGGTGGTGGTGGTGTTTTAGGTCGCGGTGGTATGGTGACTAAAGTTCGTGCAGCACGTCTTGCAGCGAAGTCTGGTTGTCCTACTTTAATTGCTAGTGGTGAAAGTGACCATGTGTTGGCTCGTTTAATGGCGGGTGAGATGCTTGGAACATTATTTACAACTGATAATGACCGTGTGACCGCTCATCAACAATGGCTTGCAGCTCATTTGCAAACAGCAGGTCGTTTAGTGATAGATGATGGCGCTGTTGAAGCGATTAAACTGAAGCATCGTAGTTTATTGCCTGTTGGTGTGAAAGCCATTGAAGGTCATTTTGATCGCGGTGATGTGGTTGAATGTGTTGATAAGAATGGTGCTCGTATTGCTGTTGGTCGTGTGAATTTTAGTTCTCGTTCAGCAGAAATGGTGAAGGGTTTACCTTCTGAGAAAGTCTACCAAGTTTTAGGTGAGGCACGTTCTTTAGAAATGATTCATCGAGACCACATGGCAATTTACTAAATACAAACATAAAAATAGCTCGCTTAGGCGAGCTTTTTTACGTTCGTTCTATATTGGGACTAACTCTTAGTGCATCAAATTTTAATTCTGGAAGTGATTTATTTTCTCCCATCATGTACGGGTGGTCAGCCAATGACAACATATCCAGATCTTCTTCGCTATTTCCATAAGCATAGATATATTGATAGTCCTCTAAATTGTATTGTTGCAAAATCCGTAATTTTTTCTGTTCACGGCTACAATCTTCAGAGCGATAACGACCCGTTAAAGTACCATTCTTAATTTCTGTTTGGGTGCAAATCAACTCAATATTAAGCAATTCACAGATTGGTGCTAAATATAAATCGACTGATGCAGAAACAAGAACAATATGATCACCACGCTGTTGATGGAGATAAAGCTGCTTCAGTAAAGCTGGATCTAATTGTTTTATCAATTTTTGTGCATATTCATCAACCAAATTTTCTACAAATGTGGCTGAGATACCTTCAAACATCGTTTGAAATAATCGAGGTCTCATCGCATGTGCAGGATATAAGCGTAAATAATAGGCTTGAATCCAAGGGAGTATCGTTAAGCCTTTTTTTACAATGTGACGCTTGGATAGGGTAAAGAAAATAAACCCCGTAAAACTATCTTTAGGATAGAGCGTGCCATCAAAGTCAAATAAAGCAAGATTTATAGTTTTATGCGTTTGGCTCTTTGCATGCATGTCTCATATCGTCCATTTACACGGCTTGCAAACCAGTTTGTATTGTAATCACGACTCAGTTTTGGTCCTGAAATAACGACTTGTGGCATGGTTGCATAAATTGGTTCTTTTTTGGTTTTGTTTTGATATAGCTTTTGTACAGCTAAATAAGTTTGAGTATCTTCAAATTTTTTCTCTTTCTCTTTTTTCAAATCATCACGAATTTGGCGTGGTGTCACTAAAATATTATTTTGAGCAAAAACAGCGATGAGCTCTTTTTCACTTTGGCTTTGGGTTGATTTCACATCGCCATCTTTATTGTAAAGTAATAGATCACCATCGAGACTGATTTCAGTCTTGGTAAGTGCATTTAACATGCTTTGAAACGCTGCATTTCGACTTGAGTAAACACCAGAATTGTAGTCTGCAAAGCGATAGATTGCTTTGTCATAATCAGCAGGATATTCCATTAATCGATGAATACCATAGTATAAACCCCCATATTGGGTATATAGATCATTACGCAATTCTGCAATACTACCACTTTGGCGTTTATGTTCTTTGGCGTAATTAATATGGACTTGCATTGAACCCAATGTCGTAATTGGATTCATTTTTTCCCCGATATCTTGCCCAACGAGTTTAGCTGCACCGGTTAATGCACTCACATGATAATGTTTTGACATGTAGTCGAAAATTTCACGGTAGAGTAAATCCAGCTCACGCTCCGTTTTAACTTTACGCATTTGACTCATGTAATTATTTTCTGGAGAAGGTTGATTTTTGAGTACGTCCTCAAAATAGCCTGCGACTGTTCCACCGATGGTTTCACCCAACTTTGCTTCAAATTTTTCTTTGAGTCGAGTATTAATTTCTTGTACTGCTTTTTCTCCAAGCCCTGGCACGGCTGGATCAGCAACAAAGTTAGATTCCTGATCTACAACAGCAACAATACTGCACACATTTTCCTTGGATTTAGGAATACTGAGTTGTTGCATGATATCAAAAATATCTTGCGCCCATGACTGACGATCATTTACACGAGGGGGAAGCACTTTCTTAATTTGTTCTGCTTCCATTTCTGGTTCTTTACCATTAGACCACCATGCTTTATCTCCACAAGCTGTTAAGCTAAGACATGCAGTGAGGATGCCCATAATTTTTAATAAAGGACGAGTAGGGAATGATTTATTCATAATCAGAACAACACCACATAAAAAGATGAGTCAAATGGGCGAATGAAGTATACTATGTTGCTCAGAATTTGTAAGAATATATATGTATATTGGTTCATATCAACTGTCAAATAATTTGATTGTTGCGCCTATGGCAGGCGTAACAGATAGACCCTTTCGGACACTATGTAAATATTTTGGTGCAGGTCATGCCGTAAGTGAAATGATGACGGCTGATAAAACCTTACGTATGAGTAAGAAAAGTTTATATCGGGCAAATTTTGATGGCGAGCTTGCGCCAATTTCAGCACAAATCGCGGGTTCTGACCCAGAGCAACTCGCGGAAGCTGCTCGTTACCAAGTCGCTAACGGCGCACAAATCGTTGATATCAATATGGGTTGTCCAGCCAAAAAGGTTTGTAACAAGTTGGCAGGTTCAGCATTATTACAAGATGAAGATTTAGTAGCTCGAATTCTGGATGCGGTGGTTGCGGCAGTGGATGTGCCAGTGACTTTAAAAACCCGATTGGGATTTTTAAATGGTCATGAAAATATTTTGCGTGTGGCAAAGCGTGCTGAAGAATCAGGAATTGCAGCTTTAGCCTTACATGGTCGTACGCGTGAAGATATGTATTTGAACACAGCACGTTATGAGCTGATTAAGCAGGTAAAAGAACTGATTGATATTCCATTGATTGCCAATGGTGACATTGATAGTCCTGAGAAAGCTAAATATGTACTAGACTATACTGGCGCAGACGCGATTATGATCGGACGTGCTGCACAAGGTCGACCATGGATATTTCGAGAAATAGAACATTACTTAAAAACAGGTAAACACTTGGCAGCGCCTGATATTGCTGAAGTCAAAGCTGTGCTATTAGGGCATTTATCAGAATTATATCAATTCTATGGCGAATATTCTGGCTGTCGTATTGCGCGCAAGCATATTGCTTGGTATACCAAAGGTTTACGTTCGAGTAATGAATTCCGCCAAAATATGTATAAAGTGGAAAATACTGCTGATCAGGCAAAAGTTGTAGAGGCATATTTTAATCAATTGCTTGATCTAGGGCAGCGTATGAGTGATGTGGAAGTTGAACAAGTCAATTTACTAGACATTAAATAGTGATGTTATTTTTATTCGTTTAAAAGCCTGTAATGATGAGTTTCATTACAGGCTTTCGATTATTCTAAATGTGCAGTGATTTTTTGCAGAATTTGAAAGATCACATCAAATTCACTTTGTAGAGGGGTACTTTTACGAGTCACTAAAGCCAATGTGCGACTCGGGGCGTCTTCAATTGATTTTACGGCAATTTCTTCATTGAAATGAATCATGCTGTTTTTCAAGGCAATTTCAGGTAGCAGAGTAAAGCCAAGATCTGACGACACCATTTCCACTAAAGTTGGAAGTGAGCTTGCCTTTAAACGATGATCATTTTTGCGCTCACCCACAGGACAGGCGCTTAAGGTGTGATCTCGTAAACAATGACCTTCTTCGAGTAGCATCAGACGAGATAAATCTAAGTCATCCAACGAGTTTGCATTTGCTGTATTATTGTCATCTTTATTATAAACAACGAATAAATTTTCTTTTGCAATTTCTGCAACTTTTAATCCACGAGTATCAAATGGAAGTGCTAGAACAATCATATCTAAATTGCCATGTTCTAGCTTTTCTACGATTTTCTCACTTTGAGCTTCGTGTAGATGAAGCTGAATCTTCGGCAGTTGTCGATGCACTTCATCAAGTAGTTGAGTCAAAATAAATGGTGCAATGGTAGGAATAATACCGAGATGTAAATCACCTGTTAATGGTTCACTCATTTCTCTACTTAGGCGCATTAAATCTTGTGCATCGGCAAGTAATACTCGTGCACGTGCAACGACTTGTTCGCCTAAAGGGGTTAAACGAACGTTTTGACGATCACGCTCAACTAGGACGCCACCTAAGAGGCGCTCTAGTTCCATGATACCACCCGACAAAGTAGACTGAGTGACAAATGACCGGCGCGCAGCTTCAGTAAAATGTAAGGTTTCTGACAACGTAACTAAATACGATAGCTGTCTTAATGAGGGTAATGCAGCCATAGAGTCCTAGTGTGATGATCTAAAGTGATGAGCAAACAAACCGCTAAGTTGTGGAATGAAGTGAGCAGGAATATCATGCCCCATTCCTTGAATTAATTCAAATTTAGCACCAGAAATCGCCTTTGCAACAGCTTTCCCGTGACTTGGTGGTAATAAGCGATCTTTTGAACCATGTACAACCAAAGTCGGTTGAGTAATATTTTTGTTCAATGGTAACAAAGAACCTGTACATAATATTGCTAAAAACTGTTGAAGTACACCCGCTGGGTAAAAACTACGGCGATATAGTTTACGAATGGTTTGAATTGCTTCAACTTGATTCACATAACCTGGTGATCCAATAATATGAAATACTTTCAAACTATGATTCACAATCGCATCTTCGTCATGTGCTTCAGGTTTACCTAATAAACTGAAAAGTTGTTTTGGAAACGGTGGTGGTAGGAAGGGTTGATTGTTACTGGTAAATAATAATCCTACTTTCTCAACTTTTTCTGGATATTTCGCTGCCACGATTTGGGAAATCATGCCACCCATTGAAGCGCCTATCAGATATGTTTTTTCAAGCCCCAATTGGTCGATTAACATCGAAACATCATCAGCCATATCATATAAAGTGTAAGGTGCACCTTCATTGCCAAGCCCGACGATGAAGCGACTCATGAGTTTCATTGTATTGAGGCGTTTTCTTTTTTCACGAATTTTTGAAGATAAACCAATATCACGATTATCGAAACGGATAACGCGAAAGCCTTGATCAATCAATGATTTACAAAAGAAATCAGGCCAAAACAGCATTTGAGCACCTAAACCCATAATCAAAAGAATTGTTGGGTGTTCTGGATTGCCGCCCATTTCAACATGCAGTTCAATACCATTACCTAAAGTGACTTTGGTTTCTTGCATAAATGGAGCATAAGGTGACACATTAAATTGTAAAGCACTGTTCATGGCATTCATTCCGAATTGAATTCTTTTTATAGAATTAGAGTCTGCTAGAAATTCCTTTCTCAACAGACTCTAATTTAAACCTTAAACTTGTGCTGGAATCAAGTCTGGAACAAGTTTGGTTAAAGTTAAACGTTGTTTGCTTGCAGTCGCACCTAAAAGTACAAAACCTCTCAATGTACCTTCACCATCTGCTGCTCTAGCAAGCATACCATCTTCAAACTCTTCAGTTTCCCAATTCACATCTACACCAATTGGTGCAGGTAATACAGTCAACGGTGCAGCAGGTGTTTTTACCGCAACAGGCATTGCAGGGTAGTGTACAGCAGTAATTTGACCGCTTAGTGTTTTTGCTAATGCACGTGCTTGTTGCATGATTGGCATGACATATGGCAGTAATGTTCCATTCACTTCTGCACAGTCTCCAACAGCGTAAATATCTGCTTGATTAGTCTCAAGTAAGGTATTGGTAATAATACCGCGACTTGTTTGAATATCTGCAGCTTTTGCTAAAGATATATTTGGCTGTAAACCAATCGCTGAAAGAACGATATCTGCGATTAAAGTCTGACCTGTTGCCAAAGTCACTTCGTAATCTTCACCATCATTGATTTTTGTTACTTTTTCAACAGTGGTCGACAATGCGAATTTAATACCCGCTTGTTCTAAGTTTATTTTAAATGCTTCAGCAACGTGATTTGGTAGCAAGCGACCAAGTGGTTGTGGTGCAAGATCAATTACTGTGACATCGTAGTTGCTATGTAATAAATCATTGGCAAATTCACAACCAATTAACCCAGCACCTAGAATCACAACGCGTTTATCTTTACGCTTTGCTAAATTTTCACGGAATGTACGGTAGTCGATCAAGGAATTCACGACATGAATATCATCACTACCATCACCAGCAATTGCTAAACGAATTGGGTTTGCACCCACTGCAAGGACCAGTTTTGAATAAGGTTGAGTGAAAATTTCACCATTTTTTTCTAAAGTGATTTCATGTTGTTCAGCATTAATTTCTTTCACCAAGGTTTCAGCTTCAATACGCATATTCAGTTGCGTTGCCATTTTAGCTGCATCACCTAGGGCAATTTGTTCAGGTGCTTTATTACCTGCAAATGCATTAGACAATGTTGGTTTTGCATAATTTACCGCATCATCTGCGCAGATCATAACGAGTTCTTGTTCTGGGCTTAGTTTGCGAAACTCACGTGCAACAGTATAGCCTGCCATGCCCGATCCGATGATGACGATAGGATGCATTATATTCTCCAGTATTTCTTTCAATAAAAACAAACGATAGGAAAAAAAAGACCATGATCATGATCACGGTCTTTTAGATCTATTTAGATTTCAATCATTTCAAAATCAGCTTTTGAAACGCCGCAATCTGGGCAAGTCCAATCATCAGGGATATCTTCCCATTTAGTACCTGCTGCAATGCCGTCTTGTGGCCAACCATCTGCTTCGTCGTAAATCCACCCACAAACGATACATTGATATTTTTTCATGTGACTCTCCAAACTGATAGGTATGCTCAAATTGCCTTTCAGTAAAACTATTCCATAATGTCGCTACGATCGCTGTAATACAACAAACTTGTGTTGATCAGGAGTTAGATTTTTACGCAGAACGCCATTTAAGTAAAGTAAATGCAAGAGTTTAATCATTTATGTAAAAAGTGGAATGGCAATTTGTTCTGAAAGTCTTGTTATTTGAGCAATTACTCTAATTTTTTATAGATCTGTATATCCCTATAGCATTTTAAAAACAGTAAAAGTATAAATATAAGATGGGTGAAAAATAACCATTTAAAATTAAAAGATCAAAAATAACACCAAAATTATGGAGAAAACAAAAATGCAGACTTTATCTTACGATATTGAAATTAAGGCTTCGAAGCAAAAAGTGTGGGAAATATTATGGCAAAAAGAAAGTTACCAAGCTTGGACACAGTTCTTTTCTTGTAGTTCAACGATGCAATCCGATTGGAAAGTAGGCGGTAAAACCTATTTCTATGATGCCAAAGGGGATGGCATGATTTCAATTATTGAGCGTTTGGATGAGCCGAATGTCATTATATTTAAGCATATTGGAATGATTCAAAATGGACATGAGGATACAGAAAGTGATGAAGTTAAAACATGGGCAGGTGCATTAGAAAAGTATATGTTGTTCGATTTAGATGACTGCACCCAAGTACATGTTGAGGTGGATATTCAACCCGAATACATTGAAATGATGAATCAAGGTTTTGAACGAGGATTGGCGATAGTTAAACAATTAGCTGAGCAATAGAAATCATTTTAAGTACATATTTATTGCAAGATAAAAGTATTATTTTCGCTTTGAAATTGATAAATCTTTGCTTTTTTCACGATTGTGTGACTGAAATGGTGCGAAAATGGGCTTTGATCTGCTATTCTATGCCACTTCAATTTTACTTAAATCGAGGCAGAGATGACGCAACAAAACGCTCAATCGACTTCTGAACAAACACTTTCCGAAAACGATTTAATCGCACAGCGTCATGCCAAGTTAAAGCAAATCCAAGAGACTGCCAAACAAAGCGGTAAGAGTCCTTGGCCGAATACCTTTAAACGTGAGCACTATACAGGTGACTTACAAGAACAATTTAAAGATCAAGATAAAGCACAAATCGAAGGTGCTGAAAAAGTTTATGTAAAAGTCGCGGGTCGTGTCATGTTGAACCGTGGGTCATTTATTGTGATCCAAGATATGACAGGTCGTATCCAACTTTATGTAGATCGTAAAGGTTTGTCAGCAGACGTTTTAGAAACGATTAAAAGCCTAGATCTTGGCGATATTATTGCCGCTGAAGGTTATATCGGACGTTCAGGCAAAGGTGACCTATATGTACACCTCGAAGGATTTGAACTATTAACCAAATCACTTCGCCCGCTTCCAGATAAATTCCATGGTTTAACGGACACAGAAGCGAAATATCGCAAACGTTATTTAGATTTGATCGTCAACGAAGAAACACGTAAGACTTTTGAAATTCGTGCCAAAGTGGTTGCAGGTATTCGTGCGTTCTTAACTAATGAGCGTTTCATGGAAGTTGAGACACCAATGATGCATGTGATCCCGGGTGGTGCATCTGCAAAACCATTTGTAACACATCATAATGCATTGGATATGGAACTCTATTTGCGTATTGCGCCAGAGTTGTATTTAAAACGCCTTGTGGTAGGTGGTTTTGAGCGTGTGTTTGAAATCAACCGTAACTTCCGTAATGAAGGGGTATCAACACGCCATAACCCTGAATTTACAATGATTGAGTTCTATCAAGCCTACGCTGATTATAAAGACTTGATGGCATTAACTGAGAATATGCTTGAAAAACTCGCAATTGATATTTTAGGTTCTACCGATGTGCCTTATGGTGATGAAGTGTATAGCTTCAAAGGTCCATTCAAAAAAATATCAATGTTTGACGCTATTCTTGAGCACAATCCAGACTTTACGCCTGAAAATGTAAATGATCGTGAGTTCTTGGCTAAATTTACTCAAGATGTGTTGAAAGAAAAAGTGAAGCCTGGTTTTGGTTTAGGTAAATTACAAACAATCGTGTTTGAAGAAACTGTAGAAACAAAATTACGCCAACCAACATTCATTACTGAATATCCTGCTGAAACCTCACCACTCGCTCGTCGTAATGATGATAATCCACATATTACAGATCGTTTTGAGTTCTTTATTGGTGGTCGTGAGTTAGCCAATGGTTTTTCTGAGTTAAATGATCCGATCGATCAAGCGGAACGTTTCCAAGCACAGGTTCAAGAAAAAGATGCTGGTGATGATGAAGCTATGCATTATGATGCAGACTTCATTGAAGCATTAGAATATGGTTTGCCACCTACAGCAGGTCAAGGGATTGGTATTGATCGTTTGGTTATGCTATTTGCTAATGCGCCAAGTATTCGTGATGTATTGTTATTCCCGCATATGCGCCGTAAAGATTAATTTTAAGCTGAATAAAAATAGCCACATCTAATTTGTGGCTATTTTTTTAACGGTAATTTATTTGTTATTTTGTTTGCAGTTCTTTTGCGAGTTTTTGAGCGGCTTGCATAATTTTAGGTGTTAACTCACCCATTTGTTGCTGACCAATTTTCAGACTTTTTTGCATTACAATAGGTAATTTATTAATTGTCGATTGACCAACAGGTGTTTTATAAAATTCAAGCATGCCGTTGATTTCTTCTTGGGTAAATTCTTCAACATAGAGTTGAATCATTTCAGGCTCTAATTTAGCCCAAGTAAAATCCTGTTTTACAATGTTTGCAATATCTTGATTAAAATTCTCAATGGCTTTCTTTTGTTTAGCATTGAGTTCTTGTCCTTGAGTGGCTTGTTCAATACTTGAAGCCATAATTTGGTGGACATATTGGCTTGATTGAGCGATTAACTGTTCAGATTTAGTGACTTTTAATAGCTCTTTTACCGACTCTTTTGATGCCTGTTGAGCAAAAGTAGGCATGGAAATCAATGTGCCGATTATAAGGCTTAGAATAAACTTTCTCATTATCTAGTTTCAAAGTTGCTATAGAAAGTCTAGATGGTACTCAGCCATCTCTTTTATTGTCAATTTCTTATTATATGTTAATAAGTGTAATTGTTTGGTTTGATGATTGAAAAAAAAGCATAAAAAAACGATGATGTGCTAATGAATAAATTTGAGAACAGTTAGGGTATGTTTGTAAAAAAATCGCTTTATATCGCATTATTTTCGGCTATTTCAGCTACTACTTTTGCACAAGGGCTTGTATTGAATGATGTAAACTTACGCACTGACTTAAATTGGTTAAATCAGCAAGGTGTTATCCAAATCAGTACTTCAACTTGGCCGTTGAGTGGTGATGAAATTCAACGAGCTTTGTCGCAAGCAAAAGTGGCAAATAATACACAGCAAAAAGTCATCAATTCTGTAAAGAATGCACTTCAAGCCGATAATGAAACCGTAAAAGTTGGTTTGCATGCGGCTACTGATTTAAAAACTATTCCTCAAACATTTGGCGAGAATCAAAAATCACAATATCAAGCAGCCGTTGAATTTAACACGGGTGGGGAAAGCTGGGATGCAAAACTACGTGTTAATGGAGAGAAATATCCTTTAATTGATAATGGTCATGATGCCAATGTTGAAGGTTCATATATTGCAGGAAAGCTTTGGAATCAATGGTTAATTGCTGGTCAAATCCCTACTTATTGGGGGCCTGGACATGATGGAAGTTTGATTCGTGGTGATGCTAGTCGTCCTGTTTATGGGGTGACTGTTCAAAGAGTAAATCAAAATGCATTTGAATCAAAATGGTTATCATGGATTGGACCTTGGCAATATCAGGCTTTTGCAGGCCAGTTAGATGATTACAAAGCTGTACCTGATGCTAAATTAATTGGTTTACGTTTAACAGCTCGTCCATTTCCAGCATTAGAAATTGGTGCTTCACGTGCCATTCAATGGGGAGGAGATGGTCGACCTGAAACTTTAAGTTCACTTTGGGATGCCATTACAGGAACAAAAGACAATGGCGGTACTGGTAAAGAAGATCCTTCTAATCAGATTGCAGGATTTGATGGTCGGTTATTTTTACAATCTTTATTGAACGTTCCAGTCAGTTTGTATGGTCAGTTTATTGGTGAAGATGAAGCTGGTGGATTACCTGCAAAATATATGTACCTTGGTGGTGCAGATTTTTCTTCAATTTATAAAGATATGCCATATCAATTATATGCAGAATGGGCTGACACGCGTACCAATGGCGAAGTAAGACGTATTTCTTATGCCCATACTATTTATAAAGACGGCTATTACCAGCACGGTTTCCCATTAGGACATGCAATTGGTGGTGATGGGCAAACCTATTCTGTTGGTGGTGATATTCGTTTTGATGTGATGAATCGTCTAAGTGGACGTGTACTTTATGCAAAAGTGAATGAATCTAACTTGTTAATTAATGAGGCTTTCCCAAAACAAGACACCTTAAAAGGTTTAGATTTAACATGGACACATTATTTAAAGCCAACGATTCCATTAAAAATTAATGGTTGGGTGAGTGACTCGGATCTCAATGGTAATGATGGTGGTATTTCTGTTGGCGTTGAGATTCCATTAGAAAAAAATATGTTCCGTTTCTAATATTAAATAAATAGATAAGAAGCCGAATTCGGCTTCTTTTTTGTTTAATTTAATTTCATGTTATTTTTAACAGTTCTTCTTCTCTTTTCGAGCTATGCATATCACAATTTTGCATATTGATATGAAAAAACAAGCTAAAGAAGCCGTTCTAAATTATTATAATGGATAAACTTTACTAGATTGCTCATTTGTCCACTAGTAAGAATATCGATATCACGAAAAATTGGAGTTGTTATGATACTCGTTCCTCCACACAGTCTTCCAAGTGGTGGTTTAATACCACTTATAGATTTTATGGGTAACATTGATAAGGGGGGATATGTACATGACTGAAAATAGATTAACTCACCTCAAGCAACTTGAGGCAGAAAGTATTCATATTATTCGTGAAGTTGCAGCTGAATTTGAAAATCCAGTGATGCTTTATTCAATTGGTAAAGATTCGGCAGTCATGCTACATCTTGCTTTGAAGGCATTTTATCCTGCTAAGCTTCCTTTTCCACTCCTGCATGTAGATACAGGTTGGAAGTTTAAAGACATGATCACATTCCGTGACAACATGGCAAAAACCCATGGCTTTGATTTGATCGTACATCAGAACAAAGAAGGTCGTGATGCAGGCATTAACCCGTTTGATCATGGTAGTTCAAAATATACCGACATCATGAAAACTCAGGGTTTAAAACAAGCATTAGATAAATATCAGTTTGATGCTGCGTTTGGTGGTGCACGTCGTGATGAAGAAAAATCACGTGCGAAAGAACGTGTTTATTCATTCCGTGATACGAAGCATCGCTGGGATCCAAAAAACCAACGTCCAGAACTTTGGAATCTTTACAACGGTAAAGTCAACAAAGGTGAAAGTATTCGTGTTTTCCCTCTGTCTAACTGGACTGAGTTAGATATTTGGCAATATATTTACTTAGAAAATATTCAACTTGTTCCTCTTTATTTCTCGGCTGTACGCCCAGTTGTAGAGCGTAGCGGTACGTTAATCATGGTTGATGATGAGCGTATGCGTTTAAAGGAAGGTGAAGTTCCTCAAATGAAATCGGTACGTTTCCGTACACTTGGTTGTTACCCATTAACTGGTGCAGTTGAGTCTGAGGCGGATACATTGCCTGAAATTATCCAAGAAATGCTTTTGGCTACTAGCTCAGAGCGTCAGGGTCGTATGATTGACCATGATGAAGCTGGCTCAATGGAAAAGAAAAAGCAGGAAGGTTATTTCTAATTTCCTTGAGCAAATCCCTCTTTTAAAAGAGGGATTTAGGGAAATTACAAAATTCGATTTCAAATTTTGTGGAGTTTTGAGCAATGTCTCATCAATCAGATCTTATTAGCCAAGATATTTTGGCATATTTAAAACAGCACGAAAATAAAGACCTTTTGCGCTTCTTGACTTGCGGTAACGTCGATGATGGTAAGTCAACGCTAATTGGTCGGTTACTTTATGATTCAAAGTTGATCTATGAAGATCAATTGCAAGCAGTAACGCGTGATAGTAAAAAAGTAGGTACAACAGGAGATGCTCCTGACCTCGCCTTACTAGTTGATGGTTTACAAGCTGAACGTGAACAGGGGATTACGATTGATGTAGCCTATCGTTATTTCTCTACAGAAAAACGTAAGTTCATCATTGCTGATACGCCAGGACATGAGCAATATACGCGTAACATGGCAACAGGTGCTTCAACGGCTGATCTTGCAATTATTTTGATTGATGCGCGTTATGGTGTGCAAACGCAAACTCGCCGTCATACTTTTATTGCAAGTTTACTTGGTATTAAAAATATCGTTGTTGCGATCAATAAAATGGACTTGGTTGAGTTCTCTGAATCTCGTTTCAACGAAATTCAAGTTGAATATGATGCATTCTTAAGCCAGCTTGGTGAGCGCCGTCCAGAGAATATTTTGTTTGTACCGATCTCGGCACTAAATGGCGATAACGTTGTTAATCAATCTGCAAGTACGCCTTGGTACAAGGGTCAAACCTTGATGAGCATTCTTGAGTCAGTGGAAATCAAGCGTGATTCGAACAAAAAAGAATTTCGTTTCCCTGTTCAGTATGTGAATCGTCCAAATCTTGATTTCCGTGGTTTTGCAGGTACGATTGCACTTGGTGAAATTAACGTTGGCGATGAAATCGTTGCTTTACCTTCAGGTAAAAAATCAACGGTTAAAGAAATTGTCACTTTTGACGGGAATCTTGAACAAGCAATTGCAGGTCAAGCGGTTACTTTAACGTTAAATGATGAAATTGATATTTCACGTGGTAATGTTTTAGTTCGTGCAGGTGAACAACCGCTTATTTCGCGTAGTGTTCGTGCATCTGTCGTATGGATGAATGAACATCCATTAGTGAAAGGTAAGCTGTATAACCTTAAAATTGGTACGCAAACTGTTCCTGCAAAAGTCAGTGCAATTAATTATCGTGTCAATGTAAATACACTTGAACATACTCAAGTTGAAGAGCTTGAGTTAAATGCAATTGCAGATCTTGTAATTGAGTTTGATGCTCCAGTGTTATTTGACCAATATCAAGACAGCCGTTATACAGGTTCATTGATCTTTATTGACCGCTTAAGCAACGTTACCGTTGGTGCGGGGATGATTGAAGCAGCAGTAGAATGGACTGCGCATAGCAATCCTGTGACAGCAGAAGATCGTGCTGCTCGCTTAGGTCAGAAACCTGCTGTGATTGGTGTTTCTGCACAGTTAATCGAGAATGCACAAGCTTTAGAAAGCTTATTGATTCAGCAAGGTGTGGTTGCGATTGCAAAAGTTGGTTTAACGACTGAGCAAACTGCTTTATTACGTGAAACAGGTGTAGTGGTTATTACAACAACTGTTGATGGTACAGATACCGATATTAATGCTGAAACGGTTGAGGAAGCAGCTGAAAAAATCGTGGAGTTAGTTCGTCTTTAATAGATTAGACTGACTTCTAAAAGCCTGCTTATGCAGGCTTTTTTATTTTATAAATTCGAGATTTATATGTTTTAAGGTTCTTGATCCTTCGATTTAATTTCAAATAGTGATAAATATATCGAGCTGATATTTTTTTATTCTGTTTTGAAATGTCTTTTATGAGACAATAGTTCTTTGAATTATTGTCTAAGGACTCCCATGACTGAGCAAACTCCTGAATATTTAAGCGATATCGAAATTTTAGACATTTTACAGTCTATGAAAAAAGATAAGCTTGATGCAGAAGCGAACGAAATCATCCGTAATGGGGGGAAGGCCGGGCGTCAAGAAGCCCACAAGCAAGCTTTGGTTGTACTGAATACAAGTTTTGAAGATAAGTTTGTAGAAGCAGTAACACTTGCATTAGGTTTAAATTCTGGACAAGCTAAAAAAATTCGTTATAAGAAAGATCGTATTCGTATTTTGAAAGTGCGAGGTATTGATTATCTTGCGATTGATGGGGCTGAAACAGCTCAAGTTCTGTCTCAGGTTGCTCAAGCAATTGTGCGTGAAGATTCAATAGTAACTCATGATCTGCATAACATCTTCCCATTTTGGAAAGAAGGATGGCCAATGGTTCAGTTCGATAATGCGTATAAAATCCTATCAGAAGACATAGCAATTCATTATCAAGCTACATTAGATCAATTAATTTCACTATATGGTGGAAATTAAATTTTCTATAAATCAAATAAATTATTATAAATAACAAGGATGTTAAATTTATGAGTTTGAATATAGAGATGCCACGTGAGGCTCTAGACGCTTTAAGAGCAGGTCAGTTGATAGATGCAATCAAAATTACTCGTGAGAAAACAGGTCTTGGGTTGAAAGAATCCAAAGACTTGGTCGAACGATATTTAAAAGAGCATCCACAAGAGCAAGCGCTAATTCAGGAACAGTTAGCCCAACGCAGTCGTGGCGGAATCCAAATCTTTATTTTGATTTTCATCATATTGGTGATTCTAGTTTGGTTTTTGACCAGATAAATTAAGCCCTTAAAAGGGCTTAATTTTTTATGAGTTATTCAGTTGTTGTTGACGGCAGTTCATTTTCTAAGCTGGGAATAATTTGAGTGACTAGTAATTGATCGATTTTATAATGGTCAATATCAACTACTTCAAACTTAAAACCCGCATATTCTACTGCATCAGCTGGACGTGGAATTTTGCGTAAACGATACATGATGAAACCAGCAATCGTTTCATAATTTTCATTTTCAGGAAATTCTTCAATTTCCAATACATGTTTCACATCTTCAATTGGGGTGCTACCATCAATCAGCCATGAGTGGTTATCACGCTTAATAATTTGTTGATCTTCTTCCATTGGTGTTACCCAATCACCCATCACAGTAATCATGATGTCGCTGAGAGTAATTACACCAACCACCAAGGCATATTCATTAATAACGACCGCAAATTTTTCTTTGGTTGAACGGAAGCGATCTAATAATTCTGAAAGTGTTAATGTATCTGGAATAATAAGAACAGTACGGATTGTTGATTCATTAAGCTGAAGGAGAGATTGATTGTTTAAGATACGGACCAAAATGTCTTTGGTATCAACATAACCAATGACTTGGTCAATTTGTTCATTACAAACTAAAAACTTGGAGTAAGGATATTCGGCTAATTTCTGGCGAATACTGTTCTCATTTTCTTTTAAAGTGAAATAAACCACATTTTCACGTGTGGTCATACTTGATGGTACTGTGCGTTCTTCGAGTTCAAAAACATTTTCAATGAAATGGTGTTCTTGTTTTTGTAATACACCAGCTTGTGCTCCCGCATCCATAACCGCAGAAATATCATCAAACGTAATATTGTCATCACGAATGGTATTTACTTTAAATAATCGGAACAACAAGTTTGCAATTGCATTGATTCCCCAAGCTAGAGGCTTACAAATTTTGATAAAAACTTGAATAGGCTCAATAACGCTAATGGAAATTTTTTCTGGAGCGATCATTGCCAAACGTTTTGGCATTAGATCCGCGAACAAAATAAAAAGGGAGGTTACTAAAGTGAAAGATAAAGCAAAACCAATCGTTTCTAGCCAAGGCCCCACATAAAACTGTTTAAGCATTTCTACAAAAAATGGGCGAAAAGCTGCTTCACCTAAAATACCGCCTAAGATAGCAACAGCATTTAAACCGATTTGAGAAGCTGCAAAAAAGTCCGCAGATTGTTCCTGTAAATCTAAAACTTTTTGTGCTCGAATTTCACCAGATTCAGCCAAAATTTTTAATTTAACTTTTCGTGCGCCAGCAAGTGCAATTTCAGTGAGCGAGAGAAAACCTGCAGCAGTAATGAGCAGAATAATGATAATAATATTTTGGAAGAGACTCACACATCACCTGTGGTTCATCGTTTATTATGAATATGTTGTAACATAAAAAAAGAAGAGAGGTAATTGGGTATTACCTCAGTATAACAATTTTGCTTATGAAACAAGCATATCCGTAGAGGAAATCATATTGTTACAAAGCAATATTTTAGTATTGTGAAAATTGTGAATTATTTAAAAGAAACTCACGATTTTCTTCTTCAATCATTTGGCGTGCTACAAAGAGGATAAGTTGTCTTAACCAACGATGTGCTGGATGATGGTGTAGCAATGGACACCAAGCCATTTTAAGCTCAAATTCTGGAATGTAAAAAGGAGGGTCTTTAATAAGAAGACGAGGATTTTGTGCTTGCAAACGTGCCATACGTGTTGGCAATGTTGCAATCAGATCAACATTTTGTGCTAAAAGTGCAGGCATTTGATAGTGGCGAGTAAAAACTGAAATCTTACGACGTTGACCAATTCGTTCCAAAGCTTGGTCAATCCAACCAAGTCCTGCTTGTTTATCTGGATTTACACCAAAGCCAACGCCCATACCTGTTTTAGAAACCCAAATATGTTGAGCATCTAAATAGCTTTTAAGGTTGAGATGGGTTACGGCAGGGTGTTTATCATTTAAAATACAGCTAAAACTATCGCGCCATACCAAAACTTGATGGAAGCTTTGTGGGATTTCATTGAAGCGGTTAATGGCTAGATCAACTTTGCCTTGCTCCATATCTCGATAAGAGACATCACTTGGAGTTAAGAAGTCCAGTACAACATTTGGCGCTTCAGAGCGAAGTGCTTTTACAAGACGCGGTACAAGCGTTGCTTCAGCATAATCGGAAGTCATTATGCGAAAAACGCGCGTACTGGTATAAGGTCTAAATTCGGTGCGTGGTTCGAGAATCATCGACAAATCTGATAATGCATCACGAATACGTGGTTGTAATTCGAGTGCACGCTCAGTTGGTGTCATTCCTTCAGAAGAACGAATGAGCAGAGGGTCGTTAAATAAATTACGTAAGCGACGTAAAATATTACTCATTGCGGGCTGAGTGACACCCAGTTGTTCTGCAGCACGTGTGACATTTTTTTCACGAAGAAGTACATCAAGATAAATTAATAAATTGAGATCAACCCGCTCCAGATTCATAAAAAAAATACCGAAAATAAAATTTTTGAATTGTGATGAATTATGACATAACTAAAGCCGTTTGTGTAACTTAAAACGAGATAAAAGGTATAGCAAATAGTTGAATGGTTTGCTCTTATTAAATTTGAATAAGCTTGTAACAGATTCATTATCATCGGGAAATGATATTCAATATATAAAAAAACACTATAGCCATTTCTGCATTTTGTCGCTTTATTCATTCATATGTTTTGGTATTGGATAGTTGTTTTAAATGTATAGAAATAATACGAGTTAGATTGTTTAATGAATAATTTATGATGAATTTTATTTTTAAAAATATTTATATATCAAAGTCTTGGTTTGTTATTTTGAATATTCTATATCGTTTTATCTGTATATTTCATAAATAAATACTGAAAATTAACCAAGAATATTGGATTAATCTGTTTGCACAGACTAAGCTGTGCAACATGTTGATGAAGTGCTTAAAATCTAGACTATAAAAGCATGGTTTTTTGCGATCATTCGATGCCAATCCCTCTAAAGGAATATATCATGTCTACATATTTAACAGCGATTGATGCAATCCGCGAATTAAAAGCAAAATTCGGCGACACTTGGCGCGATATTAGCCCAGAAGATGCTGCTCGTATGCAAATGCAAAACCGTTTCAAAACTGGTTTAGATATTGCTAAATATACAGCTGCGATTATGCGTCGTGATATGGCTGCTTATGATGCTGACTCTAGCAAATATACTCAATCATTAGGTTGCTGGCACGGTTTCATCGCTCAACAAAAAATGATTGCGAACAAAAAATACTTCGGTACTACTGAACGTCGCTATATCTACCTTTCTGGTTGGATGGTTGCTGCACTTCGTTCAGAATTTGGTCCACTTCCTGACCAATCTATGCACGAAAAAACTTCTGTTCCTGCATTAATCGAAGAAATCTATACTTTCTTACGTCAAGCTGACGCGAAAGAATTAAACGATTTATTCCGCGCTCTTAAAAAAGCTCAAGAAGCTGGTGACACTGCTAAAGCTGCTGAAATCACTGCTCAAATCGATGGTTTCCAAACTCACGTTGTGCCAATTATTGCTGACATCGACGCTGGTTTCGGTAACGAAGAAGCGACTTACTTACTTGCTAAGAAAATGATCGAAGCTGGTGCTTGTGCGCTTCAAATCGAAAACCAAGTATCTGATGCGAAACAATGTGGTCACCAAGCTGGTAAAGTAACTGTTCCGCACGAAGACTTCATCGCTAAAATCCATGCATTACGTTATGCATTCTTAGAAATGGGTCTTGATGATGGTATCATCGTTGCGCGTACTGACTCTGAAGGCGCTGACTTGACTCAAAAAATCCCAGTGGTTAAAGAGCCAGGCGACATCGCTTCTCAATACATCAGCTACTTAGAAACAACTGAAATTGACATTGCTGATGCTCAAGAAGATGAAATCTTGATCAAACGTAATGGTAAATTACACCGTCCTAAGCGTTTAGCTTCTGGTTTATATCAGTTCCGTGCTGACACTCAAATTGACCGTGTTGTACTTGACTGTGTATCTAGCCTTCAAAATGGTGCTGACCTTCTTTGGATCGAAACTGCGACTCCAAACGTTGAAGAAATCGCTCACATGGTTAACCGTGTACGTGAAACAGTTCCAAATGCTAAGCTTGTTTATAACAATAGCCCATCATTCAACTGGACATTAAACTTCCGTCAACAAGCTTACGATCGTTGGGTTGCTGAAGGTAAAGACGTTTCTGCTTACGACCGTGCTAAATTAATGAGCGCTGAGTACGATGCTACTGAATTAGCTGCTGATGCAGACGCTAAGATCCGTACATTCCAAGCAGATGCTGCTCGTGAAGCTGGTGTGTTCCATCACTTGATCACACTTCCGACTTACCACACTGCTGCTCTTTCTACTCATGAGCTTGCACAAGGTTACTTCGGTTCTGAAGGTATGTTGGCTTATGTTGCTGGCGTACAACGTAAAGAAATCCGTGGTGGTATTGCTTGTGTTAAACACCAAGCAATGGCTGGTTCGGACATCGGTGATGATCACAAAGAAATCTTCTCTGGTGACAACGCTCTTAAAGCGCACGATGATGCTAAAAACACAATGAACCAATTCGCTGCTCACTAAGCCTCGATTGATTCAAAAAAACCCTGCTTAAGCAGGGTTTTTTATTTTAATCATAAAAATGCTCGCAACAGCGAGCATTTAAAATTTAAAAAGATTATTCAGCTTCTTTTTTGAGTTGATATTTATCAGCCAAATCACCAGTAATTTCTTTACCATCCATATCTAATGCTTTTAAATAACCCTCAGCAACAAAATATTTACGGCTATCACCAGCTTTATCTAATTCAATAATAGATGAATTTTTGCTATCGAATTGGAAATTACCCTTGCTTTCAAATGGTTTGCCATCACCCTTACCAAGATACGTTTCTTTAATCTCATAAGTTTTATCTGAATTAAGTTCTAGTTCGGTTTTAATACCTTCACAATCTGCACAAGGGAGTATGCCTTTATATGTGCCATTCCAATCTAATGCATTTTCAGCAGTATGTGCAGTATCAGCTACAGTTGCTTCTGATACAGCTTCAGTTGTAGCTGGTGTTTGCTCTTCAACTTTTTTATTTTCAGTTTTACTACAAGCGACTAATACAAGAGAAGCTAGAGAAATTGCAATAATTGACTTTTTCATTTGGTATTAAACTCTTTTTTGAAAATATTGTTATTTAAACTATGGGATTTTAAGGAGAAAGGGTAGTGACAGTATGTAAGAGTTATTTAACCTTTGGTAAATCTATAAATGGCAGAATTTAAATTGATTATTTAACCTACTTATTGCAAAGTATTAAAATTTTAGAAAACAGTAAATTTTAAATATAAAAAAGCCTTTATCGTTAGATAAAGGCTTTTTAAATTTTGGAGCGGGAAACGAGACTCGAACTCGCGACCCCAACCTTGGCAAGGTTATGCTCTACCAACTGAGCTATTCCCGCAATAGGACGCATTATAGAGAGTTTCATTCAACTGTCAACTCTCTATGTTACTGAGTGTTGAATTAATCAGCACGTCGCCAAATTGTGCCTTGGCGAGTATCTTCTAAAACGACACCTTGATCGAGTAAAGACTGACGAATACTATCGGCTTTTGCAAAATCTTTAGCCTTTTTCGCATCAACACGTTGTTGAATAAAATCTTCAATTTCTGTATCAGAGAGATTAAGTGCTTCTTGACCAATATCAGACTTTAAAAAATCTTCAACATCATGTTGCACTAGACCAAGAATGTTCGTCAGATAACGTAGCGTTGAATAAAGAATAGTTGCTTGTTCAGCCTGTTCTTCTTTAACCGCACGATTTAATTCTTTATTGATTTCAAATAGTACTGCGATTGCTTCCGCAGTATTAAAGTCATCACGCATTGCACTGTTGAAGCGTTCAACAAGATCTTGCGCTAAAGTTTCAACTGTTTTTTGACCATAAACTTGCTGATAAGCTTTAAATGAATGATAAAAACGACTTAGTGTGGTCTTTGCTTCTTTTAATGCAACATCAGAGAAATTGACAGGGCTACGATAATGTGATGAGACAATAAAGTAACGAATCACTTCGGGATGGAATTTTTCCATGACATCGCGAATGGTAAAGAAGTTGCCTAAAGATTTAGACATTTTCTCGCCATCAACATTGATAAAACCAACATGCATCCAATAATTTACATATTGTTCACCTGTTGATGCTTCACTTTGTGCGATTTCATTTTCATGGTGCGGGAACATGAGATCTGAACCACCACCATGAATGTCGAAATGATTGCCAAGGCAGCAAGTCGACATTGCAGAGCATTCAATATGCCAACCTGGGCGGCCATTGCCCCAAGGTGATGCCCAAGCTGGTTCATTCTCTTTGGCATGTTTCCAAAGAACAAAGTCAAAGGGGTGTTTCTTGTCTACTTCGACATCAACACGCTCTGAAGCGCCAGCCTGCATATCATCCAATTTACGACCTGATAAGCGACCATATTTATCAAATTTGGTTACTTCAAAATAGACGTCGCCATTGGCAGCGGGGTAGGCAGCGCCTTTATCAACCAGTGTATTGATCATGTTTTGCATCTGATCAATATATTCAGTTGCTTTAGGCGCTTCATCAGGTTCAGTACAGCCTAAGTTAGCCGCATCTTGATTCATTGCATCAATAAAACGTGCTGTGAGTTGTTGGATGCTTTCACCATTTTCATTGGCACGCGCAATAATTTTGTCATCAATGTCAGTAATGTTGCGAATATAGCGAACTTTCCAGCCTTGGCTGCGTAAGAAGCGGATGATGTAATCAAATGCAACCATAACTCGAGCGTGTCCGATATGACAGTAATCATAAACAGTCATACCACAGACATACATATCGATTTGACCTTCTTTACGTGGGACAAATTCAACTTTTTTACGTTGCTCAGAATTATATAGAACAAAAGGTTGCATAAGGGTTTTCAAACACTCTACAAAAATCGTTATTCATCATAACGTATGCATCATATTTCATAAAGTTATCAGGCGAAAAAAATGGAGGAGCGCTAATCATGATTGGCTCAGTTTAAATCTAATCGATTGTTTCCAAACGGTGCCAGTTTAAAAAATCTATAAAATGAGTACGATTCATATTTATCTATATTGTTTACAGGGAATAATTTAATAATTCAGTTTACAGATTAGTGATTAATTCTATCGAATTTATAGCGGCTGTGATTTGTTTAACATAAGTTCAATCTCTCTTCATTTTCGATGAAAACTACTACATTTAGAAACGTGTATATTTTTCAGTTATGCTAGAATCTGTATCATTCTTTTGATTAAAATCATCTGCCTTCAGGTGGATAGCGTATTATTCTGGGTCAAACTCATATGTCACAAGCCATAAATTTTCAAAAAAGCGCATTAGAGACCCTGCGAATTGAGCAACAAGCCTTAGAAGTTCTTGCAACACAAATTAATGAAAGTTTTGATCGTGCCTGTGAAATTCTTTTGCAGTGTAAAGGGCGTGTTGTTGTGACGGGTATGGGTAAATCAGGTCATATCGGTCGGAAAATGGCAGCGACATTTGCATCAACTGGAACCCCATCGTTTTTTATGCACCCAGGTGAAGCGGGGCATGGTGATTTGGGTATGTTGGTGCGTGGTGATGTTCTGATTGCCATTTCAAATTCAGGCAAAAGTGATGAAATCATGATGCTCATGCCTTTAATCAAACATCTAGGCGTACCATTAATTACTATCAGTCGTGATGATAAAGGACCAATGCCACAGAATGCTGATGTTGCATTGACATTAGGTGAGGCGGATGAGGCTTGTCCTCTAGGTTTAGCACCAACGTCTAGTACGACTGCAACACTTGTTTTAGGTGATGCATTAGCCGTCGCATTATTGGAAGCACGTGGTTTTACTGCCGATGATTTTGCTCGTTCGCATCCAGCAGGGGCATTAGGTAAACGCTTACTTTTGCATGTTAAACATTTGATGCATACAGGCGTTGAATTACCCAAAGTTAAACCTGATACACCGATGAATAAGGTGTTATATGAAATCTCAGATAAACGTTTGGGTCTTACCACGGTTGTTGATGAGAACGATATCTTATTAGGTATTTTTACTGATGGTGATTTACGTCGAATGATTGATCATCAACAAGGTTTTGATGTAAATCTACCTGTTGCTGAAGTCATGACCAAAAACCCACTCACTATTTCTCAAGAAGCCCGTGCGGTGGAAGCATTGGAAAAAATGCATGAGAAAAAAATTAACCAATTTGTAGTTGTTGATCATACCAATAAAGTGATTGGTGTGATTAGTATGCATGACCTTATTCAGGCAGGAGTAAATTAAGCCATGGCATCTTATGCTTTACAAGAACAAGCACGTCATTTACAAGCATTAGTGCTTGATGTGGATGGAATCTTAAGCGATGGCTTTGTAACCTTAACAAACTCTGGTGATGAACTTAAATCATTTGATATTCGTGATGGTTTAGGTATGAAATTGGTTCAACAAGCAGGAATGAAAGTGATTATTATCACTGGACGTAAGAGCAATATTGTTGAAAAAAGAATGACAGATTTAGGCGTTGATCTTATTTTTCAAGGGCGAGAAGATAAAGGTGTGGCATTACGTGAAGCATGTGCTCAGTTAAATATTTTACCTGAAGATTGTTTATATATGGGAGATGACTGGCCTGATTTATCTGCATTTGCGATTGCTGGCATGAGTATTACTGTTCCCAATGGGCATGAAGAAGTTCGTCGTCGTGCAAATTTAGTCACTCAAGCGATGGGTGGACGTGGTGCAGTTCGTGAAGTATGCGATATGCTCTTATTTTCAAAAGGCGTTTACCAAGAGCTACTTGCAAAATATTTAGCTGTACCACATTAATAGTAGCGTGAATTACCCAAAGGTCAGGTAACTCTGTTTATGGATACCAAGGTTTTATATGTTGTCGCTGTTTTGATTGCTGCTTTAAGTGGTGGCTATTATTATTACAGCGGCAAAGCAAAAAAGTTGGATGTTGATTCAGCGAAAAATATGACTTATTCAGCGCAGGGTGTTCACTTAACACAGACTGATGAGCAGGGTAATTTATACATTCGGGCTGAGGTGAAACAGTTGCAGCAAAATATGCAGCAGAAAACATCCCAGCTTGATCAATTAAATGCCGTGATGTACAAGCAGGGTAAGGCTGATGCAACGTTTTATGCAAAACAAGCACAAGGCTATGACGATAATACAAAGATCATATTACAAGGCAATGTCGTTGCAACTAAATTGTCTGATCAGGGGAAAATGGAGTTTCATACTAATGAACTCACAGGATATCCAAAAACCAGAGAATTAGAGACACAACACTCAGTCACTGTACAAACGCCAAGTTCTGAGTTTGTTAGTCAAGGTCTAAAGGCAAATTTGAATAATGGTCAATATGAATTCTATAAAATTCGAGGAAAGTATGCGCCAAGCTCTTAATTCTAAATTTCGTTTCACTTTCCTAAAACAAGTCACTTGTATTGCCGCTGTAGTATTTTCTTCGGCTTCAAGTTTTGCTTTGCCATCAGACCGTAGCCAACAGTTATCATTGGTTGCTGATCGTGCAACCTATAATGATAAAACAGGTGTAACAACCTATACGGGTAATGTTGTGATTGAGCAAGGAACAATGAAGCTTCAGGCTGATTCTATTATTGCGACATTGAATAGCAAAAAAGAAATACAAACGATTACGGCTAAAGGTCAGTTGGCAAAATTTCAGCAGCAAATAGATGCTAAAAAAGGTTTAGCACGTGGTGAAGCGCAGACCATTGTTTATAATGCCGATACAGGAATTATTACTTTGACTGGTAAGGCGTATCTGTATCAAGATGGTTCTAGTATTCGTGGTAATAGTTTGAAATATAGTATGAACAAAGGTGATGTAGAGGCGCAAGGTTCTTCATCAAATCGAGTTCAAATTATTATTCCGCCATCAAGTTCTAAGAGTTCTCCAGGGGCGCGTGATTAATGGATCAATCAGTGCAGCAATCACAAACTTTATGTATTAAACACCTAGCTAAAAACTATAGTAAACGTTGGGTGGTAAAAGACGTTTCATTTACGATGCAAAGCGGTCAAATTGTCGGTTTACTTGGACCAAATGGTGCAGGTAAAACCACAAGTTTCTATATGGTTGTCGGACTTGTTCGTATGGATAAGGGTGAAATCCATTTAGATAATTTAGATTTATCTGATCTAGCGATGCATGAGCGGGCACGTAAAGGTATTGGATATTTACCACAAGAAGCATCAATTTTTAGAAAGCTCACAATTTCCGAAAATATCATGGCAATTTTGGAAACGCGTAAAGATCTAAATAAACAGCAAAGACAGCAACGTTTAACTGAATTATTGAATGATTTTAAAATTAATCATATTAAAGACTCGTTAGGAATGAGTGTATCTGGTGGTGAACGTCGTCGTGCTGAAATTGCTCGTGCCTTGGCCGCTGACCCAAAATTTATGCTATTAGATGAACCATTTGCAGGCGTCGATCCAATTTCTGTAGGTGATATTAAAGATATTATCCAGACATTAAAGAGTCGAGGAATTGGTGTTTTAATTACTGATCATAATGTACGAGAAACCTTAGCAATTTGTGAAAAAGCTTATATTGTCAGTGAAGGTTCTGTGATAGCAGAAGGAACTCCACAAGAAATTTTAGATAATGAGCAAGTACGTAAAGTGTATCTAGGCGATGACTTCGTTGTTTGAATCAAATTCAATCAAGAGAAGAGAGAACCATTTATTGGTTCTTTTTTTATCTAAAATTATTATGAATAATAAATAGATACGTGATTAATGCATTTAAAACTAAAAGGTTTTAATTTTTAGATGATTGATTTTTAATTAATTTTTACTTTTATTTTATGCTGTTGTTTGCGCATTATTACGAAACTATTTTACAAAAAACAAACACTTAAGTGTGTCCGAATTAGCTGAAAGAGCATAGTTTTTTGTTGGAAAAAGTGAGTAGAATGATTGTGCTTTTAAACGATAATAATATGAAAAGAATATGAGCATAAAGAAAGATATAAACGTCAATAGTAGAACATGGAAAAAATATGGAGATATTAAGTGGCTATTTTCTATAGCACTTTTATCGGTACCGATTACGCATGCTGAGACACCCAGTGAACAGTACCATACTTTAAAAAATAATTTGTCGCAGCTGTTTGCACCAAAAAGTAATGAAGACTTTAAAATTGCGAATATGCAGAGACTTAGCAATTTTTCGTTTAATCCTTCTAACGTTGAATTACCTGTAGTTGGTGCTAGTCATGCGATTGATACAGTTCCAAGTGCTTTATGGCAAAGCCAGCTGAAAGTTTTAAAAGATGCGGTAAAAGTAGTTGTGCAGAGAAATCCAGAAATTTCCCAAACACTCGCGACCTTAGCAGCACAAAATGCAAATATTGATGTTGCAAAAGCAGGCTATTACCCACAGATTACAGGGGGCGTTAACACTGGTGATTTAACAAAAAAATCAGCTCGTGGACAACAGATCCTTGCATTAAATGCGACACAAATGCTTTTTGACTTTGGAAAAGTGAAATCAGGTGTCAACACGGAACAGGCAAAACTTTCATTAGAACAAGCAAAAGTGCTTATTAAAATTGATGATATTTCATTAGATGTCGCTCAAACGATAATTAATATACAACGTTATCAGAAGCTTATTCAGATTGCGAATCAACAAATTTCTGGAATTCGACGGATTCAAGAAATGGCAAATTTAAGAGCAAATGCAGGAATTAGCAGCCAAGCGGACCCAGTACAAGCACAGTCTTATTTACAGTCTGCTCAGTCTGCTTTAATTGCGCAGCAATCTTTACTTACCCAATACCAACAGCATTTAAATACTTTACTTGGGTTTGATGTAAATAACGTGCAATGGGCGATTCCAGATGATTTGGTTCAACAGTCAGACTTATATTCAGCTCCACAATTTAACATCATTCCTCAAATGATTGCTGCGCAAGCAGGAATTGACGTTGCTCGTTCGCAGAAACAGCAAACACAATTAAGTCGATATCCTACATTATCTGTGAAAGGTGAATTGAGTCAGGCTTTGCATGGTCGAAACCCAAATAATGATAAAGAGGGAGGTTTCGATAGTGCCATTATGTTGGAAGCGACCAGTCAGTTTTATCAAGGTGGCGCAACATCCTCACAAATTAAAGCGGCTAGCTTTGCTGAAGAGGCTGCTAAAGCTCAAGTCAATGCAGTCTATCTACAAGTACTTGACCAGATTCGGACGAGTCGGGAACAAATTGAAAATAAACAAAGACAAATGCAAGTTCTCATGAGTCGTCAAGCGACAACCGTGAGAACAAAAGAACTTTATCAAGAGCAATATAAATTAGGTACACGATCACTTGTAGATTTATTAAATGCTGAACAGGCAATTCACGGCGCAAATTCTGAGTTAGAAAGTGCACGTTACGATATTTATAGCAGTATTGCGCAATATATAGCGACCACAGGACGTTCGCGTCAAGCCTACGACTTAAATAATATACAAATTCAGGGGTTTGAAGTTCAGCCATGATGACAAAAATAAATTATCAACCGTGGTTGCAAGCGGTATTAATGATTGCAAAGCATTATCGTATAGAGCCGTCTGAAGAACGTGTACGTTTGCAACTTGATTGGAATCAAAATCAAAATTTAGATGAAATTCTATTATTAATGTGTCGACAAGTTGGTCTTCATTTACGCAAAGTTAAGTTTAGTGATGATGTGGTCAATCCATGGCGTTTACCCGTGATTGTTGAACTGAATGATGGTCAAGTTGGTGTTATTGATAAGGCTGATACAGAAGGTAACGTCAGTGTTCAATTAAGTGGTGATCAAGGGCTATCGCAAAAATTTGCTGTTGGAGCACTTAAACATATTGTCAAAGGTGTTTATATCCTTCGACCAGAAAAATCAGTACCAGATGCACGTATCGATGAATACATTAAGCCTTATGAAGCAAGCTGGTTTTGGTCAATTGTATTACAAGATTGGAAGCGTTATATCGATATAATGTTTGCCTCTCTTATGGCTAATATCCTTGCATTAGCCACCATCATTTTCTCTATGCAAGTGTATGATCGGGTCGTTCCGTCCCAATCTATTCCAACACTTTGGGTACTTGCGGGTGGAGTATTTATTGCAGCAATTTTTGAATTTGTTCTCCGTGTTTCGCGTGTTTATTTGTCAGATATTATTGGAAAACGTGCTGACTTACGTGTTTCGGATCGTGTATTTGGTCATGCCTTAAGAATCAAAAATAGTGAGCGTTCCAAGTCAACAGGAACATTTATTTCTCAGATTCGCGAGCTTGAAGGTGTCCGTGATCTCGTGACATCTACAACCATGGGTGCAATTGCTGATTTACCATTTTTCTTTTTATTCTTGGTTATCTTTGCAATTATTGGTGGTAACTTATTTTGGGTGATGCTCATTGTTGTCCCATTGATGATCTTACCTGGTATTTTAGTACAAACTAAATTAGCTCAACTTGCCCAAGAAGGGATGCGTGAATCTTCTATCCGCAATGCAATTTTGGTTGAAGCAGTTCAAGGCATTGAAGATATTAAATTATTACGTGCAGAATCTCGATTTCAAAATCAGTGGAATCATATGAATGAGGTTTCCGCGGATATTAGTATGCAGCAACGTAAAATTGTTGGTGTTCTAACTGCATGGACTCAAAAAATTCAAGGTTTGACTTATGCCGCAGTAATTTTGGTGGGATGTTTTGCGGTGATGGATGGTGAAATGACCACAGGTGCTCTTGTTGCTTGTTCAATTTTATCATCACGCATGTTGGCACCTATTTCTCAAATTACGGGTATCTTAGGACGTTTACAACAAGCCAAAGTTGCGAAAAAAAGCCTAGATGAACTCATGCAAAAACCTGTAGATCAAGCTGATCAAGCTCATTTAGTACATAAAGAAGTCTTAAACGGAGAGTATGAACTTAAAAATGTAATGTTCCAATATACTGAAGAAGACCCAAGACCTAGCTTAGCAATTCGCCAATTAAAAATTAAAGCGGGTGAAAAAATTGCGATTTTAGGACGTAATGGAGCAGGTAAGTCGACATTACTGCAAATTCTCTCGGCGATGCAGTTTCCTACCAATGGCTCAGTTCATTTAGATGGCTTGGATATTAGTTTAATTGATCCCGCTGATGTGCGTCGGGATATGGGATTATTGAACCAAAATGCGCATTTATTCTATGGAACAATTCGTGAGAATTTAACGCTTGGTGCACCCTTGGCACGTGATGAAGATATTTTAAAAGCCTTAAAAGTTACGGGCGCTTTAAGCTTTGTACAAGAGAAAAAAGAGGGTTTAGATCATTTAGTTTTAGAAGGAGGCGTTGGGTTTTCTGGAGGACAACGACAGGCATTATTATTAGCACGGTTACTTATTCGCCAACCAAATATTCTACTGTTGGATGAACCTACAGCTGCAATTGATGATGTTGCTGAGAAACAATTGATTGATCATTTAAAAGGTTGGCTTTCCCACCGAACGTTAGTGGTGGCGACTCATCGCCGTGCTGTTTTAGAATTGGTTGATCGTATTATTGTCATGAATGATGGCAAAGTGGTGATGGATGGACCTCGTGAACAAGTATTAAACCAATCTACTTTACAACAAAAACAAGTTAAGCAAGGGGATAATTCATGAGTGAACTAGAACAAGCCAATAGCCGTCCCATGAATGTTACTTATAAAGAACCAAATTTACCGCGTTCTAGCTTTGTTATATGGATTGTAGGAATCGGTTTACTTGTACTTCTAATTTGGGCGTGGTTGTTTAATTTAGAAGAAGTTTCAACAGGAACAGGTAAAGTTATTCCATCTTCTAAAGAGCAGATCGTTCAATCACTTGAAGGTGGTATCTTAACGAGATTGGATGTTCAAGAAGGGGATATTGTGCAAAAGGGGGAAGTTTTAGCTCAACTTGATCCAACACGTTTTGCTTCGAATGTTGGTGAATCCAAATCACTTCTTGTTTCTGCTCAAGCGACAGCAGCGCGGTTGCGTGCAGAAGTGAATGGAACACCTTTGGTTTTTCCTGAAGAAGTTTTAAAAGAACCAAAATTGGTTAGGGAAGAAACAGCACTTTATTACTCTCGACGTGAAAATTTGGAACAGTCGTTAGCTGGTTTTCAACAAGCACTTAAGCTTGTGCAACAAGAGTTGGTCATGACAGAACCGTTAGTTGCTAAAGGCGCAGCAAGTGAAGTTGAAGTACTAAGATTAAAACGTGAAGCGAATGATTTACAAAATAAAATGAACGATACCCGTAATCAGTATTACGTGAAGGCAAGAGAGGAGTTGTCTAAAGCGAATACGGATACTCAAACACAACAACAAGTGGTTATGGGACGCAGTGATAGTTTACAACGTTCGGTTTTTAAAGCCCCAGTGCGAGGAATTGTAAAAGAAATTGATGTTACGACTTTGGGCGGGGTCATCCCTCAAAATGGTAAATTAATGACGATTGTCCCATTGGAAGATAAGTTATTAATTGAGGCACGTATTTCTCCAAGAGATATTGCATTTATTCGCCCCGGACAAGAAGCATTGGTAAAAATCACAGCTTATGATTATTCAATTTATGGTGGTTTAAAGGGCAAAGTGACGGTGATTTCACCTGATACGATTCGTGATGAAGTGAAGCAGGATCAATTTTATTATCGTGTCTATATTCGCACAGATTCTGATAAGCTCAAAAATAAGGCAGGAAAAACCTTTGGTATCACGCCTGGTATGGTTGCTACGGTTGATATTCGTACGGGTGAAAAAACAGTGATGGATTATTTATTAAAACCATTCAATAAAGCAAAAGAAGCCTTACGTGAACGTTGATTCTGATTAAACCTCGCGTAAAGCGAGGTTTTTTATTGTCGTGTGAAAAGTTATAATTTCTTTTTGGTTTGTATTTATGTTTTATGCCTTTCACTATCGCGAATACAGTTACTTTTGAAGAAGACATTAAAAAAAGTCGTTTCCAAGCGATTGCAGCAGTTGTTGAGAATGAGCAGCAAGTTAAAAATTTTCTAGAACACACCAAAGATATTTCAACTACACATCAATGCTGGGCATGGAAAATTGGACATCATGTCCGGTTTAATGACGATGGCGAACCTTCTGGCACCGCAGGTCGCCCAATTCTTGCCACCATTGAAGGCAATGATCTAACCAATATCATTGTATTAGTCAATCGTTGGTATGGTGGGGTTAAGCTTGGTACAGGTGGTTTGGTCAGGGCATATGGTGGATGTGCAGGTCAGTGTTTATTGCTCGCTGAAAAAATCGAATTGATTGAGAAAAAACAGATTCGTTTTGCTTGTCTATTTAATGAATGGGCAATTATCCAATATGAATTGATTCAACAACAGATTGAATATCAAGAGAGCTATATTGAAACGGGTGTTCTTATTGAAGCACGATTACAAGTACATCAAATTGAACCTTTAAGAAACAAGCTTCAAGATGTGACACGTGGGCGTGAATCACTGAAAGTGATTGAGGAACAAGAGCATGACAACTGATCCTTTATTAAAATATCGAGAACAGCACAAGCATCGTTTGAATTATATGCCTTGGTTGTACTGGTCACTTAAGCCTAAACATCGAGAGTGGGCGGATGTATGGCAGGCCGAATATCAAGCGTATTTGATGGAAATGGAAACTATAGAAATCGGTAAAAATTGTTTCATTTCACCTTTAGCACATATTTTTGCTGAGCGTGGTCGCAAGATCAGCATAGGAGATAATACCTTTATTGCAGCTGATTGTACTTTACATGGACCTTTGAAGATTGGTAACGAAGTCGCGATTAATCATCATTGTATTTTAGATGGTGGTCGAGCAGGGATTAAGTTACATGCTCAGGTTCGAATAGCAGCTTATAGTCATTTATATGCATTTGATCATGGAATGGATTTAGACCGACCAATATACCAACAAGCTGTTACCTCCAAAGGAATTGAGATTGGACGAGATGTATGGTTAGGGGCTCATGTTGGAATAAAAGATGGCGTGAAAATCGGGCATCATGCGGTTGTGGGGATGAATAGTATGGTCACTAGAAATATAGAAGATTTTGCAATTGTGGCAGGTAATCCAGCTAGATTGATTCGTTATCGTACTGAATAAAATCAATTAAAAGCTCGTGAGATTCTATACATAAATTTAACCCACCATACTTTGATCTGTGATAAGTTAAAAATAAGTAGAAGACCTAAGGTATATACCTAAAGAGAGGCGAAAATGAACCGTGTCATTGCATGTATCGATTCTTCACCCTGTATTGATGCTGTTGCTGAAGCGGCAGTTTGGGTTGCTAAGCAAACTCAAAGAGAATTAGTACTGTTGCAAATTCTGGACTATTATCCCGCAAGTTATCATTTAGGTGAAATTAGTGGCGTAATTGGTTTTGAAAGTAATGCGATGTTACTCAAAGAATTAGCTGAGCTAGAGCAAAAGCAAAGCGAGCTTGCACTCGATTATAGTAATAATTTACTCAAGCATATTTCAGAACTTATAGAGAAACAATACGGTTTAATCAGTACCAAGATTCAAGAAAAGGGAGACTTTCTTGAACAGAGTTTTAATATTCTGAAAGAAAATGATGTAGTAATTATTGGCCGTGTGGGTGAACGAGCAGCAGAAAAGAATAAGCCGATTGGTAGCAATGTTGAAAACTTCATACGCGGCGCGAATTGTACAGTGATTACAGTGGGAGAGCATTTTGAACCACCGAAACGTTTTATTTTCGCTTATGAGTATTCACCTACCTGTCAAAAAATGCTGCAACGTATAGCACAAAGTGATTTATTGAAAAAATTACAATGTCATTTGCTTTATGTCGGTGATCATCCAGAAATGCTGGCAGAGCCAGAAAAATATTTAAAAGATGCGGGTTTAGATGTTATACCCATTTATCGATACGGGGATGTTGCCCAAAATATTCTTGAATATCAACGAGAACATGATATTCAACTGATTGTTTTAGGTGCTTTTAGCCATAGTAAAATTCATCAGTTTTTCCTAGGTAGTATTACTACAACAATCTTCCGAAATGCCAATGTTCCCTTACTCGTAGCTAAGTGATTCATTTTCTTCCATATAGTTATCCGCAATTACTGTGGATAACTATATGGAAAAGCATTGTAGATAAATATAATGTATTGATATTGAATAAATAATTTTTTTAGATTGTTTTTTGATCTCTATTTTACGATTGCAATTGCAAAACCATCATGCCCTTTAGATCCTACTGTTTGTAAAGCTGTGCAAGAGAGTAGTTGAGGATGATCTTTTAATGCTGAGAATGCTTCACGAATGCCTTCAATACTAGGCTTCTTATTATTCTCATCTAAGATTGCACCTGCACGAATGACGTTATCAAGTACAATAATCGTACCTGAGTGAGAAAGCTTTAAGCTTAATTCAAAGTATTCACGATAACTTTGTTTATCTGCATCAATAAAAATTAGATCAAAGGGTTCACTGCCTTCAGCAATGAGTTGCTTCATAATATCTGCACCACGACCTTTCTTGAGCTCGATATTGGTTGGCATATTGGCAAAATCAATATTTTCCTGAGCAATAATGACGTGGGTATCTCGACCTTCAACCGTGAGTAGATAGCCATCTTCAGGTAATGCTTTTGCAAGCCAAATAGTACTGTAGGCACCAAAAGTTCCCAGTTCCAGTACCCGTTTGCATTGGTTCATCTGAATCAACATTTGCAAAAACATGCCTTGATTAGGCGCAACAGCTAAATGATTAGAAAACCCCTGAGTATCGGTGTTGTCTAATGCATGTTGAAGCCTTGGGTCTGTGGGAATTAAATGTGAATTGATATAGTCATCAATGTCGGTCCACATCTGTTGCATAATCAAGTTTACCTATGAATCTGTTAGCTGCATTTTAAACATTTATGCTTAGAGTGCAATTTGATTACTGAATTAATCACTACCATTGAAATAAAAAAGAGACCGTTTATATCTCTTATCGATTTAAATTATTGTTTATTAGAAGTTACACATTGAACTATTGCGGGTGAGGTCAGGTCCCCAAGTTCGATAACCTTGTGTATCTATATGAATTTGACCAGAACTGTACAAGCCGATTCCAAGATTTAAACTCTGCCCATGCTGCATCCAAAATTGGCACAGTTTAAATTTGGTCTGTTCAATATATGCATAGTCTTGCGGTTGCGGAACTTCAGGCCCGATACGGAAGTCGATTGCTGAATTGAACAAATGCTTAGAAGAACCCGCACCACCTGCACATTGATTTAAAGGTAGATCTCGGTAAACAGAAGTTACTTCGAAATCAGTTAAAATCTTAGCAGCGATTAAATATTTAAAGACGCGTAAGGTTGAAAGTGAATTATTCCATAGCTCACGATTTGGCACCATATATTCTGAGCGACCACATTTTTGCCAATCTCTAGCGGTACGTAATAGTTCAAAACTTGGAATAATATGTGCAACATTATTACGATTTAAGAACTGCTCGTATTCGCGGACGCGTGCGTAATTTTCACCTTGATTGAGCCATTGGCGATAAGAGTTCGGTTCAACTTTATTTGGAATTGGGCGAGTAAAAGTAACTTGTTCTTGAGGGATGTAAATTCTTTTACCTTGATTTTGATTCACTTTAGTGGCTGAACTGACACAACCGACCATCATCACAGGGATGATACAAAATGATAAGAGACCCTGTAATTTATTTCGCATCATAAAAAAGCAGTTCACAATCTATAAGTGATAGATGAATTATTTTAATGCAAAATAACGCACAAATAATGGTGCAATTGCAAAGAAATGTGTGATTCGAGTATAAAAAAAGACCAGTTAATACTGGTCTTTTCTAAGATTATTTTTCTAAATATTGCAATTTATTTGGCTTACCATTCCATTCTTCACGATCGGCAGGTTGTTCACCAATTTGAGTAATGTTATTAGTTGCCCATTTTTCAGAGAGTTCAGCATTCAGCTCAATAAACACTTCTTGACCTTCAGGTAGCTCATCTTCAGAGAAAATCGCATTTGCTGGACATTCAGGTTCACACAATGCACAGTCAATACATTCATCTGGATTGATGACAAGGAAGTTTGGACCTTCATAGAAGCAATCTACAGGGCAAACTTCAACACAGTCTTGATATTTACATTTAATACAGTTTTCTGTGACAACAAAGGTCATGGCGGCAGCTACCTAAAAAATATGGTTTTCATTTTGCATAGCGTATTTTAGGCAAAAAATACCGATAGAAACAATTCCTTTTATTGATATTTATTATTCGTATCAATGAAATGGACTTATTTATATGACTTTTATTGATAATAAGTCTCAATAACCTAATGAATTGTCGAATTTCTTCTTACATTATATGATGCAAAATGAGCGCACAAATATAATTGCGATCTTACAACTAGAGAAATCAGCTCTGACCTAGGCCCAAAGCTGATGATTTAATCTTAATTTTCGAGTGCTTGGCTAGATTTGAATAAGGCTTTGAGTTGATAAAGTTGCTCCAGTGCCTGACGTGGTGTTAGATCATCCACATCAATTTTATCTAACAATTCAAGAGCAGGGGATTGAGCTTCCACTTCAACAATTTTCTCAACAACTTGAGTTTCAATTTCATGTTCAAGTGAACTGAATAAATCATTTTGAACTGTATTTTGCAAGTGATGATGTTGTTGCTTTTCAAGAATCTTTAAGCGCTTTTGTGCCTCTTTAATGACGCTAGCTGGAATTCCCGCCAGTTTTGCAACTTGTAAACCGTGGCTTTGACTCGCAGGGCCATGTTGTACCTTGTGCAATAAAATTAAATTGCCATTCAGTTCTTGTGCTGTTACATGATAATTATCAATACCAGCTTCACCACCGAGTTCGGTTAACTCAAAGTAGTGTGTTGCAAATAAACATAGACATTTCACACGCTTCGTCAAATCAAGTACACATGCCCAAGCTAAAGAGAGGCCATCATAAGTACTCGTACCACGACCAACTTCATCCATCAAAACCAAAGATTGGCTTGTAGCATGATGTAAAATCTGTGAAGTTTCAGTCATTTCCACCATAAAAGTAGATTTACCAGTCGACAAATCATCTGCAGAACCGATACGGGTAAAGATACGATCAATTGAACCGAGTTTTGCCGATTTTGCAGGAACGAAACTACCACAGTAAGCAAGTAAACTGATTAATGCAGTCTGACGCATAAATGTCGATTTACCCCCCATATTTGGACCCGTAATAATGGCCATACGATGTTGTGGGTCTAGAGTCGTATCATTCGGTGTAAATGGTGCTTTATTTAAAGCTTCAACAACTGGATGACGACCAGCTTGAATTTTGATGCTGGTTTCAGCCGTAAATTCAGGTCGTGTCCAATTATTTAATCTAGCTTGATGTGCAAAATTTGCCAGTACATCAATATGTGCAATTGCTGCGCTCATCATTTGTAATTGAGCAATATTCTGGCGAAGCTCATCTAATAAGGATTCAAACAAAAGCTTTTCACGGGCAAGCGCGCGTGATTCACTTGAAAGGACTTTATCTTCAAAGCTTTTTAGTTCAGGTGTGATATAACGTTCAGCATTTTTGAGTGTTTGACGACGTATATAATCGCCTGGTGCTTGTTCTGCTTGGCTACGAGTCAACTCAATATAGTAACCACTGACACGGTTATAACCAATTTTAAGTGTATTGATTCCAGTACGTTGGCGTTCTTTAATTTCTAAATCAATTAAAAATTGCCCTGCATGATCGCGAATTTTACGTAATTCATCCAGTTCATCATCATAACCTTCAGCAATCACATTACCATCGCGTAATAGTACTGGCGGATTTTCAACAATTGCTGCCATTAAATGTTGATGCAGACTTTTGAAATCACCTAATTGATTATCCAGTTGGTTTAATAATTTAGATTGTTGGTTTTTTAGTACAGGTGCTAAAGCATGCCTTAAAAATGGAATTTGTGCGCATGCTTGACGCAGTTGAACTAAATCACGTGGACGTGCACTGCCCAAAGCAACACGACTCAGTACCCGTTCAATATCTCCAATCTCTTTTAGTACTAAACGAGCAGGAGACTCATGAAATCCTTTTAATAATTGCTCTGAGGCATCTAAGCGAGCATCTAATATGGCAGTATCACGAATCGGTTGCATAAGCGTTCGACTCAATAAACGACCACCCATTGCGGTTTGGCAGTCATTAATCAGTTGGAATAAAGATGTGCCATGTTCAAATAACGGATCAATAATTTCTAAATTACGACGTGTAATTGGATCAAGTGCAATAAAATCAGTACTTTGCTCAATTTGAATAGAACGAATATGTGGTAAAGCCGTTTTTTGTGTTTCTTTGGCATAATGAATTAACGCTGCGGCTGAGGCTTTTGCCAAAGGGAGTGGATCTAGACCAAATCCTGATAAAGTTGAAACTGAGAACTGGTCACACAAGGTTTTTTGTGCATTATTTAAATTAAAATCAACATTTGGACGTTTAGTAATTGGGCAGTCTAAATTCTTTTTAATTTGTTCAATAATATTTTGATCAATCAGATCTTCATCAATTAGAATCTCGCTAGGCATTAAACGAGCTAGCTCAATCGCCAATTGTTCTGGCTTATAGTCTTGTTGTTGAACTTTAAAAATACCCGCGCTCAAATCAAGTAATGCAAACCCAATTTGATTTTGTTGAATACATAAAGCAACCAGATTTGAAGACTGATAACTGCTAAGTAATGCATCATCAGTCAAAGTACCTGGTGTTAGAATACGAACTACTTTACGCTCAACGGGGCCTTTTCCTGTGACTTCCCCAACTTGCTCACAAATTGCAACTGTGCGACCAGATTTAACTAAGCGAGCAAGGTAGCCTTCAGCTGAATGATAAGGCACACCAGCCATTGGAATCGGTTGCCCACTTGCTTTACCGCGATGAGTGAGTGTAATGCCGAGTAGTTTGGCTGCTAAATGTGCATCTTCAAAGAATAGCTCATAAAAGTCACCCATACGATAGAACAGCAATGCATGTTGATAGTCTGTTTTGACTTTGAGATATTGCTGCATCATAGGTGTGTGAGAAGATAAGTCAGCCATGATTTCAGCGCTGTTCATGCGTATTAAGTCCTTAAATTTTTGAATAAATTAAATTGTAGAAAGTCTAATTGCCTAACCAATGGGGAGTCAACAGTATCTCCTCTAAGAAAAAGTATACCTTTTATATCCCGAAATTGAGCTAATAGTGTGTGAGATCATATTTTAAACTTAGGGTAGCAGTTTTAACAAAGTAAAGTGAATTAAGAAAAAATGATCGCTCTAATCAGTGAGACATTACACAACATAAAGATAGTTGGTGATGTTGATAAAAGCGATATTTGTGAATATCAGGGCTTGAGAATTTTTTGTGGAAAATTGAGTAGGTTTGGTAGCATTAGAAATTAATATCAAGATTGAATGCCAAATATCCCAAAGATAAAAGAGAGTTTTTTAAACTCTCTTTTAATTTATAAAAATTATTAAGTTACCTTTAGGTCATGCCATTATCAATAATTATTGAACTAACTTATAAAAGTGGTTGCACTACTTTGCAAAATTTTAATAAACCGCTTTAATAAGAGTGGAAAAAGTAACTTAATAAACTTATTCGATCTTTGGGGCAGCTAATTGATTGGTTCCAGAGATTGAAGTCATTAAGTTTTTTAACAGTATAGAAATAATTTCAATGCATGAGCATGGAAAAGCTAGGGCATCAATAAAATAGATGATAAAAACACCTTTTGTTGCAATGTGGGGAATTTTACTCACTGGAATAATGCTGACATTATTTGCAGTGAGTATTGCACTTTTTCAGCCATGGTTTGGTTTAACTTTGGCCTTAGAAAATGATCATATAGTGATTGATACTATCAGTATCTCACATGTAAAGGTTCAGAAGGGAGAGGTTGTCCAATCGATTAGCAGTGCAGATGGACGAAATAAAATAGAATTGATTAAGTCAGATATCATAGAAGATCCAGATCAACTGAAAACTTATCAGCTAACTCGACAGTTTTTTTCCCGTCAGAATCATTTTGCTAATATGGTGAGCCAACCACAGATCAGTTTAAATTTTGCTAATGGAAATAATGTTGTTCTGAATGTAGAACCTACTCGACCATTGAACAGTTTGCCATTTGTATTCTGGATACAAATTCTAGTTGGTCTTTGCAGTTTTTTAATTGGAGGCTGGGTTTGGGCTATTAGCCATAAACGTTATACGACTTTTATCCTGTTTGTTGCTGGTTGTTGCATAATGGTAGCGTCATTCTCAGCTGCCATTTATAGTACTCGGGTACTTGCATTACCAGCCCCCTTATTTGAGTTACTGTCCAATCTTAACCATACGGGTGCCGCGTTGTTTGGCATTGTATTGGTATTACTATTTTCTAATTATCCTAGCTCTCGTTTACTGCCACTCACACTACAACTTTCGTTTATAGCTGTTATGTTGTGTTGGTGGCTATGCGACATATTGAAAGTGTTTTTTGTAGGTCCTACGATAGGTGCTTTTGTACCGCTCTTGATTGCATTAAGTCTTATTATATTACTGAGTTGGTTGCAATATCGTAAGGCAAAGTATGATCCAATTGCTCAGGCTGCCTTGCGCTGGTTTGGTTTATCTCTCATGTTGGGTGCAGGTATTCCTGTTTTGATAGTGAGTATGCCAAACTTGTTAGATATTAATGCTGCAATGCCACAAGGATATGCTTTTCTATTTTTTTTGCTAATGTATGTGGGTGTAGTACAAGGGGTAGCACGTTACAAGTTGTTTGAGCTAGAAAGTTGGATATTCCGAATCCTATTTTCCATGCTGGGATTTTTTTTACTGGTATTACTCGATGCCATTTTAGTTATAGTGTTAAGTCCACTTGTCTCGCTTAGTTTAGCTATCCTTATTTGTGGTTTGGTCTGGCTACCACTACGAGGTTGGTTACAAGAAAATTTTTTACAGCGTAAAAATCTATCCGACAGTCAATTATTTGAAAGAATATTACAAGTTAGTTTTGCAGTGAGTAAGGAGGATCGTCAATTACAGTGGAAAGCCTTACTAAATGATTTATTTCAGCCATTGAATATAGAAACCAGCAATCAAAAAAACCACAGCCATATTGGTGATAATGGTTTGGTGCTTTATATTCCTCAGGTTGAAGGGCTAGAGGCAATTCGTCTCAGCTACCCACAGCAAGGCCGCCGTTTATTTAGTGAATATGACCAGCAACTGATTCAGAATCTGTTGCCATTTTTAACTCAGGCCATAGAAAGCCGTGTTGCTTATGATCGTGGGGTACTTGAAGAAAGACATCGTATCGCCCGAGATTTACATGATGATCTCGGTGCAAAACTATTATCAGGTCTATATCAAAAAGATTTAGATCAAATCAAAGTCACCATTCGTCAGACAATTGCTGAAATGCGTACTATCGTTAGTGGATTATTAGGTACTGGTGTTGAGTTAAATATAGTTTTGCAGGAGTTTGAACATGAGGTTGCTACTCGTCTACAAAGTTGTGGGATAGATTTTATTTGGCAACAGAATCTTGGAAATACGTCCATTATCCTGAGTTATACACAGTATAGGAATTATATTTCTATGTTGCGGGAAATCGTCAGTAATATAATAAAATATGCTAATGCACAACAGATAAGTATTTCTATAAGCATATCTGATTCGCAACTAGTTTCAGTTATCTATGATGATGGAAATGGTTTTGAGGGAGAGCAAAATGAGCAGACAAACGGTAATGGTCTTAGGAATCTAAGGGAACGGGCAATTGAACTCTCAGCGACGTTATATTTCCAAAGTTTGTCAGAAATAAAAGGTTCACGCATTGAGCTGACCTTTCCACTGTAACCAAATAAATGTAAACATAAATGGGTAATAAAGTGATTCAAACGGCATTGATTTTGGAGGATATAGTGGATGTCAATGCATGGATCAAACAAATGTTACTTGAAACTTTTGAAGGAATTCGCATTCAGCAAGCCTATAGTTTAGATGAAGCAAAACATTTGTTAATGTCTCAACATTATGATTTGGCTTTAATTGATCTTTCATTACCTGATGGTAAAGGAATAGAAGTGATTGATTGGTTAGTACAATATTCTGCTGAAACTATAAGTGTTGTCGTGACGATTTTTGAAGATGATCAATATTTGTTTGAGGCAATTAGTCACGGTGCAAAAGGTTATTTGCTAAAAGATCTAGAACCAGTTGTATTTAAAAAACATTTAGAAAACTTGATTGCTGGGCTTTATGCTTTTTCTCCGACTATGACGCAAAAACTATTGAACTATGTCAAAACACAAGAACAACTTAATCAAAAAAAACAACAGCTCATAGAATCGTTAGCTTTAACTAATCGAGAAAAGCAAGTTCTAATTCATATTGCTAAAGGGCAACAGGTGTCTGAAATCGCTTATGAATTAGGGCTTTCCAGCCATACAGTCAGTGGTTATGTGAAAGAAATTTATAGGAAATTACACATATCCTCTCGTGCTGAAGCAGCATTATTAGCTAAGCAATATGGCTTAATTTAATTACTAGTTCTGTTTTATTATTTAGACTTTTAACTCAATCTTATCAACAGATATCCATTTGGGCAGAGTTGTATTGTGATGAATGTATAAATATCATTCATAAAATTGAAAAATACGTCATACCTTAATGTTGATTAGCCTATAACATGCTTGTAAGTAGTTTCTAAGCAATTTTTTCATTTCACCCCCTTAAACAGGGGATACGCCTAAAAATAAAATAGCGATATTGTGATCTCCAATAATATGAAATAATTTAAGGAGAATCAGATGTTAAAACATAATTTATTAAGTGCCTGTATCATTGCGAGTTTGTTCTTGACCGCTTGTCATCATAGCGATAATGAAGACAATACACCTCCGCAAGTAAGTCAGAAAAGTATCACTGTTACACCATCATTAGGACAAATTACTCAAGGTCGTGTAATTTTAAAAGACGCACTTACAGGTCAGGCAATAGTAGATATACAAAATATTGGTGCAGATGGTACGGTCACCTTTAAAGTGGATAGCAATAAACTTAAAAACCCGATAATTGCGGAAGTTCTACCAAGTGTTGAAGGAAAATTGATTTATGCAGATGAAGCAATTACAGATCAATTAGTAACAATTTCTGCGCCTGCCAATACACCACTTTTGCGAGCAGCAACCACTATTACCGTAGATCAAACGAATCTTGGAGTCACAGCTCTTACCGAAGCAGCTTTAGTTTATGCTCAATCATTAAGTGCTCAGGTGACGCAGGCTAATTTAGAAGCTGCAAACAAAAAAATTGCCGAACAATTAAAGCTGGGCAATAAATTTAGTATTACTGATGCGCCTGCAATTGTGAGGTTAAATGATTTTGCATCTTTGATTAATTATCAACAAATCAGTGAACCACAACGTGCTTATGCAGCATATTTGGCAACTTTAGCAAAAGAAGCTAAACGCTTGAATGCAACAAGTACACAGCCAGCCTATGATATTTTACAAGCACTTAGTAAAGATTTTTCTGATGGTACATTTGATGCAAAACAAAATTCATTAGCTCTGACCACTTATAATAGTGCTTGGGTTCAAGCTTGGTCAAATTGGGTCAGTACATTTTATAACTCAATTTTTAATTTGCAGAGTGATACTGATTTATCGGCTTGGTTAGATGCATTTAACGTTGAAACACCAAAAATTCCTGTACCATCGCCAGTGACGACTGCTAAACCGATTCGCACAGTAGATGGAGTGGCAGAATATGCTTGCTCAGATGAGCAAAATTTAAAATCAGCCAATGGCCAATCTTTAAATATAGATTTTATCAATCAAAGCAGTGATACCATCAATATTGACTGGATCAATTACACAGGTCAGTTGGTGAACTATAAAAAGAGTTTGGCAAACTCACAAACGCATAATCAACAGACTTATATAACACACCCTTGGAAATTGACTGATAGTAAAGGTGTATGTAAAGGTATTTTTGTTGCGACTAATCCATCCCAAAAAACATTAACTATTAAAGGGAATGAAGTTGTTATTGGTAAAGATATTACTACACCTGTGATTGAAACTTGCGCTAGTAAAAAATTACCTGTAGGCAAGCTCAGTGATTTAGTCAATTATAGTGGTGATTATAGTGACAAAGGTGCTGTAGTCTTTAGTCTTGATGCGAAAACTGGAAAATTAATTGCAAAAGGTAAATCAGCTACAATTGCTGAGGTTTGTGGTGCAAATAATCAAAGTAATGGTACTAATTACTATGTAATTACCGATAAAGGATATGTGACATTATTTAAAGATAATACAGGTAAATATTCTGTAGAAAGTGCAGACTTCACGGGTTTCTATGGAGAAAAATCTGCATCATCCTCACAACTATGTGAATCTAATGGTGCAGATGACAAACTTGGTTTTAAAAATGCGCCAAGTGATTTTTGTAGTTTTACAAAATCTACAGTAACAGCGATCACTTCACCTGATGCATTTACATTCTTTAATGTTGATAAAAAAGAAAATATTAAAATTATTATGAACAATGGTAGTTTGGTTAGTGTAGCTGTTGAGAATAATAATTATGCATGGGCATGTGGTATCGGGACATTGCCTGCTTGTAGCGGTATTACTGCAAAAACTACAAATAGTAGTACAACATTTACCTTTAATAATGCGCTATTAAAAATTGTGAATGGTGCAAAACAGGACTTAACTATTAAAAATGGTGCTTTGATTTATCAAGCAAATAATACCAACCCAACTCCAACAGGTTCATGCACTGGTAATACCAATCCATATGGTTGTGTGACTATTACAGGTACAAACGCACCTGCAAGTTATTATGAACATATTGGCAACCCAATGCTTTTTAATGGCGCACCTCAAGTTCAGTTTAATCCATTAGTACCTAACAGTGGAGCCGTTACCTATTTTGGTGGTGAATTGAAAGCCAATGCTGTAGTTTCAGGCGTTAGTGTTGGATTTCAAAAAATAATGGGCGAAACACAAAATACGGTATATACATTTCTGCAATATGATCAATCATTTAATCTTGTCAAGGACTTGGCATTTAACTGTAAGGATGAAAATGGTACTTGTGCTGGTTTGACAGTGAATACGAATACACGAACGATTACTTTTGATAATGTCGTTATGAAACAAACGAAGCCCGTAAATGGTGGATTAAACTTAACTTTTAATGGCACGATGAAATTTTAATCTTAAAAAAGATTTATGTTTCGTTAAAGGACATCTAAAAGATGTCCTTTTTAATGTTGATTTAGCAAAAATAATATAAAAATGAATTAATGAAAATTTTTATATAATAAACAAGAGTTATAAATTGAAAATTTTAGTTTCATGGATCATGGAAAAATTAAAATTCAATTACAACATGTGAAAGAGCGTAATCAATTGATCTTAGGAGATGATTATGTGGAAATTTTAGAAAGCAAAACTGGTATTCCATATCAAGCTTTTGAAGATTTCCAACTTGATAAACTTGTCTAAGATAATGACTAGGCACTATTTTTAGTGCCTAGCATAATGAATTATGACAATCTAGATTTATGCTGTTGAATCATGATGAAGGCAATCGCGATGATTAAGCTTATTGCTAAGGTTGGCAAACAAATCAGAAGAATAAACATAGATATCACAAGCGAAACTTTCTGTTTTAAGTTGCCATTTTTCCAAAGCTGTAAGCTCTGTTTGACTAGGCTGATTGTGGTTTGTTTTAGATTAAATTTGCGACTCCAAAGCCAAAATGCAATCACAATGAGTGCGCATAAAGCGATTGCATATATCATTAATAAAAGTTGGTTGACCCAACCAAACAACACACCAATATGCGCATCTACACCCCATCGGGTGAGTTTCGCCGCCACTGGGAAATCATCAAATTTTAAATGATCAATCACTTTATTACTTTGCAGATCAATCGAAATACTGTCTGCTTCTGTCGGCCAACGACGACGTATTTCTGAAACTGTCCATGCAGTATCTATGGTTGTCGGAGGCTTGATTTGCAGTTGAGAACTGTGAATCCCATGTAGTCTTGCAATTTGTAGCGCTTGATCAAAATCCTCAGCCTTTATGAGTGGGTGATGGTTCATTTGTTGCATATCGGTATGATGATGTGCATGTATATCAACTAATTGCTTATTATTAGAAATAGAGGTAACGAGAGCTGGTGTTTGCCAACTCAAGGCTTGGCGAAGTATGCGGATATTTTCTCCAGTCCATTTAGACCACGTCAAACCTGTAATCGCAACAATCAGTAGCAGCGGAAATAAAATAATTCCAATTGAGCTATGCCATTTTAAAAGTGTATTTCTTGATGTTGCGATCTGTTTTAAATGTTTTCGGCGTTTATACCAATGATAGAGACCTGAGAGGCTTAGAATTGCTAACCAGCTTGCAGCCAGTTCGCTATATAGTCTGCCATAGTCGCCAAGCAGTAAATTACTATGCAGTTGATCGATTAAGGTTCTAAAAGGAAGAACACCACTAGTACCATAAACTGGAAGTTGCCCCACAAGTTCTAAAGTATATGGATTAACGAAGATAGCCTGATTACTTGTATTTTCAACAGGGTCACTATAAATAACACGTGTCGTTTGATTGGAAGTAGACGCTGGTCGCACTTCAGTAATCTTTGCAGATTCAGGCATGAGTGCTTGTGCTGCTTTTATTTGCAAACTGAGCTGTTGTACTGGAATATTTTCATTTTGAACAAAAAGTTGTTTTTTATAGATGTATTGTTCGATTTGAGGACTGCTTATATACAGAAATCCAGTAAAAGCAGCAATAAAAATAAATGGGGCGATTAATATTCCGGCATAAATATGTATTAAGCGGAATAAATCTCGCCAAAAATGAGGAGATTGGGGCATAAGCATCAAAGCAGTATTGCAGAATATTCTTTGCCGATTATAACGGTTTATCTCGATTTATCGGTCAATTTCTAAAGCTTCACCTCGACAATTTAAAAATAACTGATTTTGATGCCATGCTAGTTGCCCTGAAACAATGGTGGTATCCACTTCATAACGAAAGCTTTTATCTTGGAATGGACTCCAACCACATTGCATATAATTTTTTTGATCTTTGACCGCAATTCTGTGGGTATTTTCTTTGAGTAGAACGAGATCAGCCCAATAGCCCTCACGAATATAACCACGGTCTTTAATTTTAAATAAGTCGGCAACTTGATGAGATGTCTTACGCACCATCGTTTCGATATTGAGCTTTCCATCTGCAACCAGTTCCATCAATGCGGGCAGAGCATGTTGCACCAGTGGCAGACCTGAAGGAGCATTCATATAGGATTGTTGTTTTTCATCCCAAGTATGTGGTGCATGGTCGGTTCCAATAATATCCAAACGATTACTGTTTGAAATCGCATGGATCAAAGCCTCTTTATCTTGTTGGGTTTTGATTGCCGGATTACATTTTATTAAATGTCCCAAAGCAGCATAGTCAGCATCATCAAAACTGAGATGATGAATACAGACTTCGGCTGAAATATGTTTCCGATTTAAAGGCAGATCTTTAAATAAACATAATTCTTTGGCTGTGGTCAGATGTAAAACATGCAGTTGAGTGCCGTATTTCTCGGCTAAGGAAACAGCAAGTCGAGAACTTTCAAAGCAAGCTTGTTTGTCTCGAATTTTAGGGTGCATTGCTGCTGGAATATTTTCGCCATATTTTTCCAAATATAGTTTTTCCTGATCTTTAATCCGAGGCGTATATTCACAATGCGTCAATAAGATGGTTGGTACATTGGCAAATAAACGCTCCAGAATTATAGGATCATCGACCAACATATTGCCTGTTGATGCACCCATAAAGACTTTGACACCACTGACTAATTTAGGATCAAGTTGTTCAATAATGTCTAAATTGTCAGAACTCACGCCAAAATGAAATGCGTAATTTGCCATGCTATGTTGCGCTGCAATCTGCTTTTTTTGTGCCAGAGTTTCTAAGTTCAATGTCGCAGGATTTGTATTGGGCATATCCATATAACTGGTAATACCACCAATGATTGCAGCCATAGATTCAGATGCGATATTGCCTTTTTGTGGTGAACCTGGATCTCTGAAATGAACTTGATCATCAATCATGCCTGGGATTAACCAAGCACCATTGGCATCTATAGTTTTTGCATTGAAAACGCCCGTGATATTGCTAGCGATTTTCTCGATTCTCCCATCTTGAATCAGTACATCGGCAATAAACTGTTTATCTTCATTGACTAGATTGGCATTGCGAATAATGATCTTGGGAAATTGTCTAAAATTCATTGTGCAATGCCTTATATCCTTTGACTAATTCGATATTGGTGCTGACCACACTTTCAGAAAATTCACTGATCGCAACATCAACAGGCGGATATTGGCTTAAATCTGTTTTAGGATTGATGTAGCTCATGGCAGGAACATAAAAGTGACTCGGTAAATCACGACCGTCGACCACTGCATTATGTCGAATCGCACTATGATCACCGACTTTGCAGTTAAACAAGACACTGTTAAAACCTACAAAAACATGGCAACCAATTTCGCAAGGGCCATGAATAATTGAACGATGTGCAATTGATGAGTTCTCGCCAATCTTTACTGAAGCACCTGCTTTGGAATGGATCACTACACCATCTTGGATATTGGAGTTCGCACCGATAATAATGGGTTCCATTTCGCCATGTTCATCGGTTTCATCAGCACGAATCACGGCATAAGGACCAATGAACACATTGGCATGAACGATGACTTTGCCGCAGATAATAGCCGTTTGATCGACATATGCAGATTGATCGATAATAGGCAAATGACCAGATGGATTTTTACGTAGCATAGAATTACCGCTTAAAATAAGTTAAATCACAGGTTGAGTTAAAATCGTCACTTGATCTGTGAGACCAAGATAAAAACAAGTCGGGCGTAGGGTGTGGCAGGCTGGACCATTCTGATGGACGAAAAACAATAGGCAGTCTCCATCACAATCGAGTCTAGCATCCGTCAAATATTGACGATGACCTGAACTCTCACCTTTACGCCATAAGCATTTTCTTGAACGCGACCAATAGCACACTTGTTTGGTCTGCAAGGTTTCGATTAAGGCGTCTCGACTAACCCAAGCCATCATCAATACTTCTTTGCTTGTTTGATCTTGAGTGATCGCTGGAACTAGACCATCTTGGTTCCATTTGATCTGTTCAAATACATTCTCAAAATCAAATTTCTGTCCCAAAGACCCATGTTCCATTTGCTCAAAAATAGAATGCTTTACCATTGCCACGAACCTTGAGCCACTGCATCATGCGCATGCAGGCTTTCTGCATGAATGACTTTGAAATTAAATCCATTAATACTTTTATGATTTAAAAATGTGCCATACAGTCGTCTTAAGGCATCTTCACAAAACATCAGGTTTTGACCATTGGCAATTGCGAAAGCCTGTTCATCGATACGTTTAACGGCGGTTTGAACTGGTGTCATGAGGGCTTGTTCAGCCTGATTGATAAATAAAATCAGTGGGATATGTTGGATATTTTGATCAAGTCTAAAATTAAGAATTGCAAAGCTTCTTTGACTATGCGGTGTTGCAGCAATTGCATCCGTACTGCTTAGCCAATCTAAAATTTCCTGCTGATCTAAACGAATGTCATGATTGTTGAGTGCCGATTCAAAACGTTGTTGAATGATATTTCTTGAAAGTGCTGCTGAACATGGGCAAGTTGATGAATAGGGAATTTCAACGTTTAATTCTGCGAAAAACTGCCCATCTAAAAGTTGGCAAGACAAAACAAAAGGGTAGCTTTTCCAACCTGAAAGCTTGCTGATCAATGCGGGTCGTTCGATATACAGTTCGCTCTGAATTTCAATTTTTGCGTGTTTGGATAGATCACGATGACTTTCTAAAAAGTCTTGTAATAAAGACTTTAGAACCATCAAGTTTAAATTTCCAACTGAGCTCAGTTCTAACATTCGTGTATACAAGTGTGACATATGAATCCCTTTGGCTAAGGGATCATCCAAACTGACATAAGCATTAACTTGACTTTGACATAGCGTATTTTCGATACGAACGGGTAATGCAATTTTTTCCATACCAACCCAATCAAGGCAATGGCTATACACTTTGGGTAAAGTGGAGTCGGCTGAAATATCAGGAAGAGCAAGATTCATTTGTTGATGGCTTACGTTGTAATATTTAATGTAATGTTATAACATAACAATAAGTATCGACAAGCTCGCTGCGAAGTTAATTGGGATTAGTAGACCTTAGCGAATCAACAATGAAAAAAATATACATGCTCGGATTCATATGTGGTCTATCTGCTTGCCAGTCTCCAAACCAAGCGATTTCGTTGAATCAGCCATTCAAGCGTGAAATAAAAACTACGATTCCAAAAATCATTCTTAAACCCAAGCATATTCCAGCTTCTTATCAGATGTGGACAATGCAAGCTGATCATCAGCAACAGATACAAGCTTATAAGAACTTTTTAAAAGTACAGGGAATTAATACATATATTCCAGATTTTGAGTTTTTTCAAACTGCCAGAGATTGGCAAAAATGTAACTATGTCGAATACGAAGTTCCCCCCAGAGAGCTATGGAACAACATCGTTCCTACATTAAATATTTTGCATCAATTGCTACAACAAGGACGAGTTGATCGGATTACGATAACTTCCGTGTATCGCAGTTTTGCGCTAAACCAATGTGCAGGTGGTGCGGGTGGATCTAAACATGTCTTTAATGCCGCAATCGATTTCCGTATAGGTAGTGAATCACCTGATCCCATTGAACAAATTCATATCGAAAATACAAAAAAGAAGCTTTGTGAATTTTGGATAGAGCAAGGCGAAGCATTAAATATGGGTTTAGGTGTGTATGCATCAGGACAAATCCATATTGATGCAGCAGGCTATCGAACTTGGGGTGTTGACCATCGTTACAGCTCATCTCCATGTATGAATAATTTTTCTAATAATAACAATGAGTAGTTAAAAATGAAGCTCACTATCGCCCAACAAAATATTTTAGATATTTTAAAAACAGAAAATGAAGCCATGAGTGCTTATGAGTTATTAGAAAAGGCAAAACCTTATGGCTTTCAAGCACCTATTCAAATCTATCGAATTCTTAAAAAACTGTCAGAGCAGTGCCTAATTGTAAAACTTAATACTTTGAATATGTATGTATTAAATCAAGCTGAAATTTCAGCGAGTTATCAGCTTTTTACCGTATGTACAGAATGTCAAAGAGTGCGAAGCATCGCTATTCCACAACTTAAAGCCTGTGTGGAAAGTACCATCCAAGCCAAACAATTCAATCCGAGATACCCATATTTAGAAGTAGTGGGTCAATGTTTCTCATGTCTTTCCAAACATGAAACTCAATATATTTAATCAGAGAGAACGCCAATGAATCATTCTTTAGCCACTCCAAGCAAACTTCCTGTAACTGTTCTATCTGGATTTTTAGGGGCAGGGAAAACCACATTGCTCAATCATATTTTGAACAATCGTGAAGGGCGGAAAATCGCCGTAATCGTCAATGATATGTCTGAAGTGAATATTGATGCGGCTTTAGTTCGTGAGGGCGGTGCTGAATTATCACGTACAGATGAAAAACTGGTGGAAATGAGCAATGGTTGTATTTGTTGCACCTTACGAGAGGATTTATTGATTGAGGTACGTCGTTTGGCAGAAGACAATCGCTTTGATCAATTGGTGATTGAATCAACAGGTATTTCTGAACCGTTACCCGTTGCAGAAACATTTACCTTCGAAGATGAAAATGGTGTTTCACTGAGTGAGTTCGCTCGTTTGGATACCATGGTGACTGTGGTCGATGCTTATAATTTTTTTAAGGATTATAGTTCGTTAGATAGCTTAACTTCACGAGGTGAATCATTGGGTGAAGATGATGAACGCAATGTAGTTGATCTTTTAATCGACCAAATTGAATTCTGCGATGTGATTGTGTTGAATAAAGTTGATTTAATTAATAGTGAAGAAAAAGAAAAATTATTTGGCATTCTACATTCACTTAACCCAAGAGCAAAAATTGAAATTTCTGAATTTGGTCAAGTGAAGCTAGATAAAATTTTAAGTACCAACTTATTTGATTTTAATGAAGCGGCTCAAGCACCTGGTTGGTTGAAAGAGCTAAGAGGAGAGCATACTCCTGAAACCGAAGAATATGGGATCAGTAGTTTTGTTTATAGAGCAAGAAAGCCTTTCCATCCCCAACGTTTTTTTGATTTTGTAAACTCTGAGTGGCAAGGTGTGATTCGATCAAAAGGATTTTTTTGGCTCGCTTCCAATCCAGAGTTTGCAGGTTCGTGGTCACAAGCAGGTGCAATGGCTCGACACGGTGTAGCAGGGTATTGGTGGGCAGCTGTCCCAGATGAGCATTGGCCTGAAGATCAAAACAGTCGTAATGCAATTGAAAGAAATTGGGATGATTTAACAGGTGATGCTCGACAAGAAATTGTTCTGATAGGTATAGACATGGATCAAACTGCTTTGACTGCTCAGTTTGATGCGTGCTTATTAACAGATGATGAAATGGCACTTGGCGCAAAAGAATGGGAGCTGTTTGATAATCCATTTACGGGTTGGGCAGATATGATCATTCGAAATTAAAAAAGAGTTTCTCTTTAAAGAAATAATATAGATCATTTCTTTAAAGAGAAATATATGATTTATAGTTCATTAAATTTCGACTCTAAAAAAGTAGGCTTTTTCATTAAGATTACTATCCATTAGAATTGCATCAAACGACATGTTTTCTAATAATGATTTTAGATTATGATCCATTTTCAATGACTCTGAAGAAAGATTAATAAGAATAATTCGATTAACTGGATCTATTATAAATTCAATATTTTCAGGTTTTTTGTTGCTTAAAGCTAAGTGATTTTCATGAAGTAGTTCTGTAATTTGTTCATTAAGTTGATTAGTTTTAATTTCTTCTTCACCTGATGAGGTGGCTTTAGAGACATGAATTAGAGAAGAATAACGTTCAAAATCCTTTGGTGTATCAATAATTTCAACTTTGTAAAAACTGAATGAGTCAGTTTCTAATTTTAAAGAAGATAATTGGTTCTTTTCTAAAAATTCAGTTTCCATCGGTTTGATATTTGACTGATAAAGATTTGATACGTCTTTTGCTTCTTTTATAGCTTTTTTTGCTCTATTTTGTGCATCCAAGAGCGGGTTATAAGTATGTTCAATTTTTGATGAATTTACATGCTCATCGATACTAAAGAAATCAGGTACTTGATTTTCTGTTGATGTATTTGCTGGTACTGCACTATTAAATATTGTTTCGCTGATTGGTTGAGGTTGAGGTTGAGGTTGAGGTTGAGGTTGAGGTTGAGGTTGAGGTTGATCGATTGTTGCTGTTGTTTGGGAATCTTTTGAAGACAAAAACATTGCATCTTTATGATTTACACTTGATGCCGAAATTAACGTAATCTTTATATTTGAAGTTATATGATCGTTTTTTTCAACTGCAAAATTTAAAAGCACGATTACAATAAAAACATGCATGATAATGCTAAAGAGAAATGCACTCTGTGAAACATTGAGTTTATTTTGAGACAACATATTTTTCTCCTCAGCATTTATCGCCCAGGTCAGAATAAATAGCGGAAGGTCATTCTGAGGTTTCTTCCCTCAGTAGGATGGATATGTCTATCATAAATTCCTTCACGTTCTGAAGAGTTAGGTGAGCATGTAGGCTCACTGAGATATTGACGAGTGCATGATGCATAGTAGTATTCGATATCATTTGTTTTTTGATCGAATACATTAAAGAGTTCAACTTGTGCTAGAAAGTTTTTATTAAATTGATAGCTGCCTTGTAAGTTAACTAAAGTTGATGAATCGGAACGAACTGAGTTATCCTCAATCAAAGGACGAGAACCAAAGTAACGTAAACGTCCTCCAAAATTAATTTGGTCATTCAGTTTATAAGTAAATCCAGCAGCTAAAGTCTTCTCTATTGCCCCAGGAATATGATTTCCTTCCGAATTTTCATTTTTAAATCTTGCTTTTGACCAAGCCAGATCTACATCGATAATCCAAGCATCTGTTGGTTGATAGAATTGTGAAATTTCAATACCTTGTCTTTTACTTGGCCTACTTGCTTCTGTCGTACCAGCATCGCCGATGAATACCAGTTCTGAATCTGAATCAAGTTGCCATAGAGCTATTGTTGAAGTGAGCTCAGGTATAAGTTTTGCTCTTAATCCCAGTTCTGAATTTATTGTTCTTACTAATGGAGAAACGGGGAGAGTTGGTTTTAAATAGTTACTATCACGAGAATCAATGTTTAGGTGCGTTGTAGTTCCTCTAGCATCATTGCTATGAAAGCCATATGCATAATTAATGTAATATTCAACATTCTCCCATGGACCTAAAATTATGCTCATTTTAGGGCTGAAAATATGATCAGTTTTATGACCACTATTTTCTTCTTTATCAGAATTTACATCAAAAGAATAAAAATCACCACGAACGCCTAAAATAGTTTTTAACCAAGGTTGCCACGTGGTTTGATTTTGTCCCCATATTCCAATAGACCATTGATTAACATCATCATTTCTTATAGTGTTGAAACGCTGTCGATCTTGTGTCTGGTAAAGACCTAAGTTGTTAATATAATCATACCTAAGAGATGATCCAAATGAGTTTAAAAGCTCTTTGCTTGCCCATTCACTTAATGAACCTTTTTGAAATTTAAATCCAAGTGTCGTTCGTTCTTCAGCTTGCTCAAATTGGTCTCCATGGACTGGATCATTTAAAAAATAACTAAAGTCAGAAAATAGATTCAGTTTGTTATATACGGCATAAGTGGAGATTGTGGAGTATTTCGTTTTCTCATAATTTTTAGCATTATACCAAATAGCAGTCCGAGCAGACTTACCACCATCACTCTTGTTTAAGCTATCGAAGCGATTAAGTTCACCGCTTTCAATCAGCCGCTCTGGAATTTGATCAGTAGCATCCCATCGTGCTTGATAATGTTGAAAGCTGATGGATTGATTTTTATTATGGTCACCAGTGAAATATTTTAAGAATACATTTTGTTTTGAAAGATTTTCAGGGTTAACCCAAGGTCCGTCACTGTTGATGTTTTCAACTGCACCGATTAATTCCCCGTCACTAAGAACTAAGTTTCCAACAGCTAAAAATCTAAGTAAGTTGTGATTACCTAAAGTTATTTGTGCGTAAGGATTATCTAGAGAATGGATACTCGAAATTTTTGCTGTACCTGCTGATGCAAAATCACCATCATCAATCGATACTGCTCCTTTGTGATATTGAATTGATTCAATCAGTTCGGGGATTAGAAAATTTAAGTCTGTGTAACCTTGACCGTGGGCATGACTCACCATGTTAATGGGTTGTTCATCAAATGATGTTGCAAAGTCAGTTCCATGATCTAAGTTAAAACCTCTCAGAAAGTATTGATTTGCCTTACCACTACCACTGTGTTGAGTCACAACGACACCAGGGATCGTTTCTAAAACTTCTGCTGGACGTGATAAAGGTCGAGTTTCAATTTGTTCTTTCGATATTGTTCCTTGGGATGAAGTAAATGCGACCCCAAAAGCGCTATCTAAATTTGATGATGCTGTTATTTTAATTGTAGGAAGTGTTGTTGTAAGTTCACCTCCAGCATGAGTAAGTTGACCTAAATAGAAATGACTACTTCCTATCAACAAGCAATACAAAATTCTTTTTTTCATTTTTATTCCATTAATTTTATAAATTTTCGTGATTTTCACAAACATGAAATCATTATTAATTTCATGTTTTCAGTTGTTTATCAACTTTAGATTTATAGTTGCTTTAACATTTGTTTTAATTTTTGAATGTAGGTCGGATTTTGATAGCCAGTCTCATTACTCCAATTTAATAATTTTTCTGTGCTTTCACGATTTTTACTATCAAGTGCAAGGGCAGCATAGACCTCAAAATCATCATTTTCTCTTTGCATATTCCAGTTTTTGGCAGCTATGCGTAAACCTTCATCATATTTTTTTGAAATCCATAGGAATTGAGCTTGCTCTCTAAGATGTATGTGATCCTTATGATCGAGTAGATTTTGTACTCTTTGGGTTAGTTCATTTAAGTCTTTTTCTGCAAGGGGATCGTTTAGTTTCTGTTTACTTAAAATAATTCTATACAACGCACCATCATGATAACGATATGGGGTGAGAATTTTGATTGCGTTTGAATATTCTTGTTGAGAAATATACCAATTGGATTTAGCAAGAGCGTTGGGTAAATTATCGACATTAAGTAATGGAATAGATTGGTTCGCAAGAGTTGGATCATTAAATCTTGTCGCTATTTCCAGCATAATATTACCTAACCATTGCTGATCGTTTTTATTTAGCCTTGTTGCCATTTGAAGAAGTTCATTTGTTCTAGATTTTATTTCTGAAATATTTTTTGTCATTGCATCCACTTGCAGGACACAACCAGCTTTATAAAGTTTCACACTCTGTTGATCTAATTGATCACATAATTTAAGTGACTGATTAAATTGACCTTGTAATCTATATATATTTGCGAGTTGTAAAATTGCATCATAATTTTTAGGGTCTTTTTTTAATACGTCATTAAGTATTGTTTCTGCTCTGCTGAAATTATGATTTGCTTGAGCGAGTCGAGTTTCTAACAATTTATTTTCTGTGTCTGATGAATTGAGGCTTGATTTCATTAAGTCTTCAGCTTGTTCTAAAAACTCACCGTCGCCTTTTGAATAAGCTTTTTCAAGTAACACATTAACGATTTGATTTCTCAGCTCATCATTATGATTGTTTTTTAACATTAATGAATAATCTGGATGTTCTGAACTCGATGAAGATTCTTCATGGTGATGTTTGGGATGAGCGAAAGCAGTATTTAAATACAGTGAAGCCATTATTGATAATGTTAGCTGACGAATTAACATTTAAAACTCCTATAAAGACTCTTAACAGAAGTTTGTTAAGAGTCTTAATCTTAAAATTTCACTGCAACGGGTTCTGATTTGTTATCTATAGTAGATTCTGAAATTTCAGTAATACTTTTAGGTTCAGCCTGTTCGTAGTTACTTTGAGGTTGATTGGTTAATGACAACGTTTCTTTAAGAACGGGGTCATTTTGAGATTGATTGTTATTATTTGGTTTTGAATTATTGTCATTACCACCGCAGCCACTTAATCCAATACCAACCATGAACAGCAAAATGAGTTTTCTCATGGTAACTACTCCTAATTATTTGCTAGCTGTGTTAAATGGAGAGCCTGCTACTGGAGTATTTAAGTATGGGAAAGCAGTACCAAATTGTTGTGGTGATTGTAGAGCTCCATCAGTAAAGCCTATTCCTCCGGCTTTAGCATCGCTTGCTTTACAACCAACAGCGGTATTGACACCATCTATTGTGCAGAGTAAGCCCATAGCAACTCTAAGCTCAATATCGACGACATCATCACCAGGTCTACGACCGTTTGGGAATCCTGCAGTATCTCCACCGATTACACCAAGACGATTTTGTTTATCTTTAGCTGCTGGAGTAATTGCAGTATTTAGACGTAACATTTCAGATGCTTTGACATTCTTCGGTTGGTTTAAGCCAGGAATACCTAAAAGAAATGCGTTAACTAAGTCAGTTCTTGGAAAGTTTGTTGGCGCAACTACGGCACCACCAGTTGCCTCCTTAAAAAGAACTTCTATTAATGTAGGTAGGGTTGGGTTAGTCACATAGTCAGCAAATTGCCCATCATTCACAGGCTTACTTGCATTAAATTTATCTTTATCTTTCAGACCAATGACGACTTCATTAACTAAAGGCATACCTAAACGTGAAACTTGAGTCCAAGCACCACCAACTTTACTTGCACTGGTAAGATTGCTTTCAGGATTAGGATTTAATAAGGTGGCTTGAGGTAAGCTTGCTGTTGTCCATCCTCCAATCACTGTATCATTTGAAGCAACTAAACAAGATTGTGGAACTTCTAAAGCAATTGTAGTGACGTTTTTATTTGCAATAGTATTCAAGCCTTGATCTTCAGCATTTACGCCTGAAGGTGCGAGTTGAGTAGCAGGAATCTTAATATTCACTAAATCGAATACTTCACCTAAGTTAACAGCAAAAGGATCTTGACGTTGACCTACAAAAACTTTACCAGAACCGCAATTTCCAAAGTTAATGTTTTGGACAAATGTATCTGCGTAGGCTTGATAGTTTGGAATTGATTTTGCGCCAACATTATCGAATGGCTTTTTAAAAGAGCCTAAGGTACTTCGATCACCTTTACGTCGGTCACCTTTAATCATGGTAACAGTATATGTTTCAGCGGTATTTTGAGCTGAACTACTATCATTTGTTATTTTACCAATGTTAGATAATGGTACAGAAACATTCTTGCCACCTACAGGAACTTGTAAGTCTTTTAACTCTTGATTGAATTTAAATTGGAAAGTAATGTCTTCTTGCCCATCTCCGTTGTTGTCAATGTGAATTTCATATAAGGCTTTAGGATCTAAAGCGAAATAATTAGGTCCCCCATAAGCATCTTGTAAAGGCTGATAGTTTGCTAGTATGGTTACGAAATTACTTCGGCTTGGCTCATAACTTTTAAACATATAAAAATCTGTAGCGTCAACCTTGGGGGTTTTACTGATTGAGGGTGCTTCGCGGTGGCTTGAAGCGAATGATGTCACACTAAAACTACTTAGCATAATTGCTAAAAGTAGGCGAGAGTCCATTTTGTATCTCCTTGACCATGCTGATCTTGGGTATATTTTTGATTAATTTTTATTCGTCTTATAATTTTCTTATATGAATTTAGATCAGTATAAGACTCTTAATATTTATACGTATGTGATAGTGAAGTTTTCGTGAGCAAATTAATTTATAAAATTTGGTTAGAGTTTGCAGGATGGCAGGGCTTAGACAACTCTAGCTTTGAGGTGCGAATTTAGTAAGGGGAGATATTGTTGAAGAGTTTAACGACGATAAATCTAAATCATAAAACATCATGATTTTATTTAACTTATGGAGATCTAAAAAGTATTACAGTAGTAAGAGCGCTCTTTGAATTAAATACAGTTGAAGGCAATAAGCTTTCAACTGTATTAATATTGCTATTTTTTTTCTTGAAGCTGTTGTTTGATACCTTTTCTACGCCAAGTGTTCATTTGTGTCGCTGCAACAGATGGAAATGAGTTTGCAAGTTTAGCCAAAATACCACGCATCTGTGGAAGTATAATTTCTAACGGTTTTTTGACCAAAGCGACATTTACAATTGCATCTACTACTTCATCAACGGTTAAGGCACGACGACCTGAAAAGGTTAAGGCAGCTTGTACTTTATCTTTTTGCTGATCTAACATGGGAGTCTGTACTGCATCTGGACAAATTGCAGTGACAAATATACCTAATTCAGCCAACTCCATTCCTGCTGCTATTGAGTAACTACGCACTGCAAATTTACTTGCGCTATATAGAGATAATCCTGGCACAGGCGATAAAGCTGCTAGAGATGCAATATTTATGATATGTCCGCTACCTTGGGCTTTCATCGTTTGTAGAACAGATTGAGTACCCAATATTGTACCTTTAAGATTAATATCAAAGTGTAAATCGACTTCTTGTGGCAAGCTATCAATAACCCAATTTTCTTTTAAGACACCCGCCACATTGCATAAAACATCAAGTTTGTTCCATTTCATTAGAACTTGATTGATAGTTTTTTGCCAATTATCAAAATCGCGCACATCTAACTTCTGTATTAATATCTGCTTTGAACTATAACTTTTATACAGATTGTGTAAGCTTTCAAAATTAATATCGCAGACGCATACTTGATGGCCATTTTCTAAAAGACGATGGCTTAAAGCCAGTCCAATCCCTGAAGCTGCACCTGTAATAAGAAATACCTTACTCATTTGATCATCCTTTTTTATTATCTTTTCGGAAGAGTTAAGTGACCAAACTCTAAATCACCCATGCGCACAGTTGGGGTTGTACCAGGGAATAACCAAAAACCATCTGACTCAGATGAGAGTGCCATATTGTAAAAACGTTCGTCCTTAGGCCAACGACCTGCAACCTCTTTTTCTTGAATCATTGATAGATATTGATCATTACCACATTCGAGAGTATTACCGTTGATAATAACTTCAGCTCCAGTCGTTTTTGCAAAATTTGCTAGACCTGATATACGTGAGTAAAGAGGAGAGTAGGAATCCATACTTACACCATTTTCAGAAGTTACTAATAAACCTTGATCAGTATGTGCAACGATTGAGTGATTTCCTTCTGTATGACCTTTAGTCCGCATAATTGCGACAGAGCCATCCCCTAAAAAAACACTGTCATCTAAAAGTAAAACTCTATCTAAGGAAATTCCTTGAATATTCTCAGGGCAGTACCATTGATTTTGCCAAGGTAATAGCGCAAGTGTGCTTTCCCATTCTTCTCTCATCACTAATAATTTAGCATTTGGAAATAATGCTTTATGACCATTTCCGCCTAGCCAGCGTGAGACATTCTGTGTATGTAAATGATCATAGCTAATATAATCAATATCTTCGGGTTTTAATCCGACCTGTTGCAACACACCTAAAACAGTATTTGTTTCCTTAATTACCACACGCTCCATAGGTTTTGACAGAGGCCCAGCGCTTTGATCAAGTTGTGCAAAAAATGGAGTGTCGCGTTGATTTTCCCAGTCAGATGGACTTACTAAAAGCGTTTTAATACCTTCGTCACTTGAGAATTGAATGACAAAAAGTTTATTACATAGATGTACAAATGGAGTAGGTAAATTGAATGCATTCAAATAAGCATACTTTGAAGGATAAGGAACTCGAATTAGTTCAAATGTTTTATAAAATAACACCTTCGGATTAGATAGCATTGTTTTTCTGAAGTCTTTTGCCGCTTCACGAATATTATCAATACGTTCTAAAGGGCGTATCGCATCACGAGTACCATTGAAATGTGAAAATGGAGCAATAATGCTCATGCTAATATCCTTATTCGGTCGTTTGTAATTCGGTTCAAAGATCAGTTCTAAAACTTGTCTTTGTTTGTTAATGGAAATATAATTTAGGAAAGATTTCTTGTCAAATTTAAAAATATCATCTGAATCAAAGGTTAAGCGTGTTTATGGTAAAAAAAATGCCGATGAAAGAGTTTTAGAAAGACGAGAACGGTTGTTAGATGCAGCTTTAGAACTGTTTTCTAAGCAGGGTTATGCCAATACAACAATCGAAGCATTATGTGCTGAGTCCAAAGTAACAACGCGCCACTTTTATCAACTGTTTGATGGTCGAGAAGCTTTATTACTGGCCTTATATAATCAAATGATTGAGGAGTTAGAGTTGGGTTTGCTCACAGCGATGATGACCGAATATCAAACTTTGAATCAACGCATGGAGGGGTTAATTCAGGCTTTAGTACATCACTATTTAAAAGATACGCGTCGTGCACAAATTGGCGTTATCGAAGTTGTTGGTGCTAGTGAGCTAATTGAAAGACGACGTCGAGAGGTCATCTATAAAATTGCTTCTCATGTAGAGACCTTTATGGATGCACTCGTTATACAAAAGCAGTTGCCCAAACGGAATTATCATTGGTTAGCAATAGCTATTGTCGGTGGTATTAATGAGTTGATGGCAGACTGGTTAGTGAATAGAGCTTTAAGTTTAGAGCAATTAATGGAAGAAATGATTTTTGCTTTTAATACGCTTTTTCAGGGTATTGGAACTGATATGTCATTGTAGATAATTAAAATGGAGTTTTATGAATATACCTAAAAAAGTGTTCATTACTGGTGCTGGTGGATTTATTGGGCATTCTATTGCCAATAGATTCCGTGAGTTAGGGAGTGAGGTCATCGGTGTTGATTTAAATAGTAAGCCTGAATTAAATATTCATTCTGGCAATGTAGCTGACTCAGGTGAATGGCAAAAACTTGCTAAAGGCTGTGAGTTAGTGATTCATACAGCAGCTGTTGTGTCAAATACAGCAAGCCCAGAGTTATATCGCAAAGTCAGTGTTGGAAGTGTGCGCAAAGTTGTTGAAGCCGCTGTATTAGGAGATAGTACACGCCTAATTCATCTTTCATCTATTGCAGCTTATGGCTTAGATTTTAATAGCCAAAGATCTGAAACGGATGATATCTGTTTACTTACAGGGCATTCATATTGTGATGCCAAAGCTGCGAGTGAACATGCAGCACTTGCTGCACATAGTAGCGGCGAAATAGGGTGTAGTATTATTCGTCCAGGAGATGTATACGGACCAGGTTCTAGACCTTGGGTCACTATCCCGCTTTCACTTATTAAAAAAAATCAATTTATTTTACCTGCAAAAGGTCAGGGAATTTTTAGTCCTGTTTACATCGATAATTTATTGGATGGAATTTTAGGAGTAGCGACACAGTCTCAAACATCAGGACAGATTTATAATATCACTGACGGGGTAGATGTGAGCTGTTTGGATTTCTTTAGTCATCATTGGCGATGGGCAGGGAAAAAAGGAAGGCCAATTTTATTGGAAACGGGTTTAGCTAAAAGATTAACAAAAAGCAGTGAATGGCTATTATCAAATATACTGAAACAAAACACAGAAATTAGTAGCAGCTCTCTTGCAATGTTAACGAGAAACAGCGGCTATTCAATTGATAAAATTCGAACTCAGGTGGGTTATGAACCCAAAATTAATCTTGTTGAGGGAATGCTTTTAACTGAAAAATGGTTACGAGATACTAAATTTTTATAAATAAATTATTATTAATAATAATTTAATATGAGTTTTTAAATATAGTTTCAATAAGGGTTTTTAAATTAACTGAAGTATATGACCATAACACTTTAAGCAAAGTGACACCTTAACCACGTTTTCCCA
>NZ_LBMZ01000049.1:0-5838 GCF_001005525.1 Acinetobacter sp. AG1
GATGGTGAAATCTATTCGGTGGGCGATGATGAGATCGAGTTTACGATTCAATCCATGTCTAAACCTTTTACTTATGCATATGTGCTACAAAAGCTTGGAATAGATGCGGTATTAGACAAAGTGGGCGTTGAACCTCCTGGCGAAGCATTCAATGAGATTTCTCTTGGGAACGATCGCCGTCCTAAAAACCCAATGATTAACTCAGGTGCAATCACCACACATTCATTGATTCCAATCAAAGAAGGGCTACAAGGCGCAGAAATTCTACGGATAGAAGAACAACTTGTGTGGATTTTTACTGGTTGATCGATCGAAAATATTTCATTGATTGAATGGTAGAAATTTCTCGAAGTTTATTTGAGCGAATTTTTAGTCAGAAAATTGATGAGCCAAGATTTGTAGCCATAAGCTACTAATGATTTTAAACTGAAGAGTTTGATCATGGCTCAGATTGAACGCTGGCGGCAGGCTTAACACATGCAAGTCGAGCGGAGATGAGGTGCTTGCACCTTATCTTAGCGGCGGACGGGTGAGTAATGCTTAGGAATCTGCCATTTAGTGGGGGACAACATTCCGAAAGGAATGCTAATACCGCATACGTCCTACGGGAGAAAGCAGGGGATCTTCGGACCTTGCGCTAAATGATGAGCCTAAGTCGGATTAGCTAGTTGGTGGGGTAAAGGCCTACCAAGGCGACGATCTGTAGCGGGTCTGAGAGGATGATCCGCCACACTGGGACTGAGACACGGCCCAGACTCCTACGGGAGGCAGCAGTGGGGAATATTGGACAATGGGCGGAAGCCTGATCCAGCCATGCCGCGTGTGTGAAGAAGGCCTTTTGGTTGTAAAGCACTTTAAGCGAGGAGGAGGCTACTAGTACTAATACTACTGGATAGTGGACGTTACTCGCAGAATAAGCACCGGCTAACTCTGTGCCAGCAGCCGCGGTAATACAGAGGGTGCGAGCGTTAATCGGATTTACTGGGCGTAAAGCGTGCGTAGGCGGCTTTTTAAGTCGGATGTGAAATCCCCGAGCTTAACTTGGGAATTGCATTCGATACTGGGAAGCTAGAGTATGGGAGAGGATGGTAGAATTCCAGGTGTAGCGGTGAAATGCGTAGAGATCTGGAGGAATACCGATGGCGAAGGCAGCCATCTGGCCTAATACTGACGCTGAGGTACGAAAGCATGGGGAGCAAACAGGATTAGATACCCTGGTAGTCCATGCCGTAAACGATGTCTACTAGCCGTTGGGGCCTTTGAGGCTTTAGTGGCGCAGCTAACGCGATAAGTAGACCGCCTGGGGAGTACGGTCGCAAGACTAAAACTCAAATGAATTGACGGGGGCCCGCACAAGCGGTGGAGCATGTGGTTTAATTCGATGCAACGCGAAGAACCTTACCTGGCCTTGACATACTAGAAACTTTCCAGAGATGGATTGGTGCCTTCGGGAATCTAGATACAGGTGCTGCATGGCTGTCGTCAGCTCGTGTCGTGAGATGTTGGGTTAAGTCCCGCAACGAGCGCAACCCTTTTCCTTACTTGCCAGCATTTCGGATGGGAACTTTAAGGATACTGCCAGTGACAAACTGGAGGAAGGCGGGGACGACGTCAAGTCATCATGGCCCTTACGGCCAGGGCTACACACGTGCTACAATGGTCGGTACAAAGGGTTGCTACCTAGCGATAGGATGCTAATCTCAAAAAGCCGATCGTAGTCCGGATTGGAGTCTGCAACTCGACTCCATGAAGTCGGAATCGCTAGTAATCGCGGATCAGAATGCCGCGGTGAATACGTTCCCGGGCCTTGTACACACCGCCCGTCACACCATGGGAGTTTGTTGCACCAGAAGTAGGTAGTCTAACCGCAAGGAGGACGCTTACCACGGTGTGGCCGATGACTGGGGTGAAGTCGTAACAAGGTAGCCGTAGGGGAACCTGCGGCTGGATCACCTCCTTAACGAAAGATTGACGATCGGTAAGAATCCACAACAAGTTGTTCTTCGAAGATGTATCTGAGGGTCTGTAGCTCAGTTGGTTAGAGCACACGCTTGATAAGCGTGGGGTCACAAGTTCAAGTCTTGTCAGACCCACCAAATCTGATTGCAGTAGCTTAGATTGAAAGATATGTCGTTCATTAAGTGATAAGCTGGGGACTTAGCTTAGTTGGTAGAGCGCCTGCTTTGCACGCAGGAGGTCAGGAGTTCGACTCTCCTAGTCTCCACCATGAATTAAAAGAGTTTGTAAAACGAACTTAATTCAAAGCTAAGAAGATTATAGAGTTTAGTGAATACAGTCCAAGTTGACTGGTTTATTAATCTCTGTGATTTATCACAGTTTACTACTCGCTGACGAGGCGGTAGTTAATCATTAACAGATTAGAAAATTGAGTCTGAAATAAATTGTTCACTCATTCTTTGATTTAAACATTCCTATGTTTAATTTGAATGAAATGAGAACTAGCAAAAACACTGAATCAAGCGTTTTGGTATATGAATTTAGATTGAAGCTGTACGGTGATTAAGTTCACAGACAACGAATAGTAGCAATTAAGTTTGCAACGATAACACTCACTTGTATGTGTTAACGACTGTTTGGGGTTGTATAGTCAAGTAATTAAGTGCATGTGGTGGATGCCTTGGCAGTCAGAGGCGATGAAAGACGTAATAGCCTGCGATAAGCTCCGGGGAGGCGGCAAATATCCTTTGATCCGGAGATTTCTGAATGGGGGAACCCACCCGCTATAAGGCGGGTATCATAAGCTGAATACATAGGCTTATGAAGCGAACGAGGGGAAGTGAAACATCTCAGTACCCTTAGGAAAAGAAATCAATTGAGATTCCCTTAGTAGCGGCGAGCGAACGGGGAGCAGCCCATTAAGTTGTGTGTGTTCTAGTGGAACGCTCTGGGAAGTGCGAACGTAGAGGGTGATATTCCCGTACACGAAAGGGCACACATAATGATGACGAGTAGGGCGAGGCACGTGAAACCTTGTCTGAATATGGGGGGACCATCCTCCAAGGCTAAATACTCCTGACTGACCGATAGTGAACCAGTACCGTGAGGGAAAGGCGAAAAGAACCCCTGTGAGGGGAGTGAAATAGATCCTGAAACCGCATGCATACAAGCAGTGGGAGCCGACTTGTTCGGTGACTGCGTACCTTTTGTATAATGGGTCAGCGACTTATATTCAGTAGCAAGGTTAACCGTATAGGGGAGCCGTAGAGAAATCGAGTCTTAATAGGGCGTTTAGTTGCTGGGTATAGACCCGAAACCAGGCGATCTATCCATGAGCAGGTTGAAGGTTGGGTAACACTAACTGGAGGACCGAACCCACTGTCGTTGAAAAGCCAGGGGATGACTTGTGGATAGGGGTGAAAGGCTAATCAAGCCTGGTGATAGCTGGTTCTCCCCGAAAGCTATTTAGGTAGCGCCTCGGACGAATACCATTGGGGGTAGAGCACTGTTTCGGCTAGGGGGTCATCCCGACTTACCAAACCGATGCAAACTCCGAATACCAATGAGTACTATCCGGGAGACAGACTGCGGGTGCTAACGTCCGTAGTCAAGAGGAAAACAATCCAGACCGCCAGCTAAGGCCCCAAAATCATAGTTAAGTGGGAAACGATGTGGGAAGGCATAGACAGCTAGGAGGTTGGCTTAGAAGCAGCCACCCTTTAAAGAAAGCGTAATAGCTCACTAGTCGAGTCGGCCTGCGCGGAAGATGTAACGGGGCTAAAACTATGTGCCGAAGCTGCGGATTTGACATTAGTCAAGTGGTAGGGGAGCGTTCTGTAAGCCGATGAAGGTGTATTGAGAAGTATGCTGGAGGTATCAGAAGTGCGAATGCTGACGTGAGTAACGACAAAACGGGTGAAAAACCCGTTCGCTGAAAGACCAAGGGTTCCAGTCCAACGTTAATCGGGGCTGGGTGAGTCGACCCCTAAGGCGAGGCCGAGAGGCGTAGTCGATGGGAAATTGGTTAATATTCCAATACTTCTGTGTAATGCGATGAGAGGACGGAGAAGGTTAAGTCAGCCTGGCGTTGGTTGTCCAGGTGGAAGGTTGTAGGCATGTATCTTAGGCAAATCCGGGGTACTCTATGCTGAGAACTGATAGCAAGCTGTACTTGTACAGTGAAGTGGCTGATACCATGCTTCCAGGAAAAGTCTCTAAGCTTCAGTTACACAGGAATCGTACCCGAAACCGACACAGGTGGTCAGGTCGAGTAGACCAAAGCGCTTGAGAGAACTCTGCTGAAGGAACTAGGCAAAATGGTACCGTAACTTCGGGAGAAGGTACGCTGCTGACGGTGATGGGACTTGCTCCCTGAGCTATTGGCAGCCACAGAAACCAGGCCGCTGCAACTGTTTATTAAAAACATAGCACTCTGCAAACACGAAAGTGGACGTATAGGGTGTGATGCCTGCCCGGTGCTGGAAGGTTAATTGATGGGGTTAGCGTAAGCGAAGCTCTTGATCGAAGCCCCAGTAAACGGCGGCCGTAACTATAACGGTCCTAAGGTAGCGAAATTCCTTGTCGGGTAAGTTCCGACCTGCACGAATGGCATAATGATGGCGGCGCTGTCTCCAGCAGAGGCTCAGTGAAATCGAAATCGCTGTGAAGATGCAGTGTACCCGCGGCTAGACGGAAAGACCCCGTGAACCTTTACTGCAGCTTGACATTGAACTTTGACCTTACTTGTGTAGGATAGGTGGGAGGCTTTGAAGTTGGAACGCTAGTTCCAATGGAGCCGTCCTTGAAATACCACCCTGGTAATGTTGAGGTTCTAACTCTGCCCCGTAATCCGGGGCGAGGACCATGTCTGGTGGGTAGTTTGACTGGGGCGGTCTCCTCCTAAAGAGTAACGGAGGAGTACGAAGGTGCGCTCAGCGTGGTCGGAAATCACGCGTAGAGTATAAAGGCAAAAGCGCGCTTAACTGCGAGACCCACAAGTCGAGCAGGTACGAAAGTAGGTCTTAGTGATCCGGTGGTTCTGTATGGAAGGGCCATCGCTCAACGGATAAAAGGTACTCTGGGGATAACAGGCTGATACCGCCCAAGAGTTCATATCGACGGCGGTGTTTGGCACCTCGATGTCGGCTCATCTCATCCTGGGGCTGAAGCAGGTCCCAAGGGTATGGCTGTTCGCCATTTAAAGAGGTACGCGAGCTGGGTTTAGAACGTCGTGAGACAGTTCGGTCCCTATCTACCGTGGGCGCTGGAAATTTGAGAGGATCTGCTCCTAGTACGAGAGGACCAGAGTGGACGAACCTCTGGTGTACCGGTTGTGACGCCAGTCGCATCGCCGGGTAGCTATGTTCGGAAGGGATAACCGCTGAAAGCATCTAAGCGGGAAGCCTACCTCAAGATAAGATTTCCCTAGGAATTTATTCCTCTAAAGAGCCGTTCGAGACTAGGACGTTGATAGGTTGGGTGTGGAAGCACGGTGACGTGTGAAGCTGACCAATACTAATTGCTCGTGAGGCTTGACTATACAACACCCAAACAGTTGTTGTACTCAAGATAAATTCAATACACAACTTGATTTAGTGTGAAATCTAGTTACAATACAGACCCAATAATCTAATCCGTTAATAACTCTTTCGGTACTAAGTGGCAAAGAACTTAAAACTAAGTTCAAGAGTAAGACCACCGAAAGCCAAAACAGTTTGCTGGCGACAATAGCAAGAGTGAACCACCTGATCCCTTCCCGAACTCAGAAGTGAAACCTCTTAGCGCTGATGGTAGTGTGGCGTTTGCCATGTGAGAGTAAGTCATCGCCAGCTTTTAAATACTAAACACCCCCTCCGCTAGCGCAGAGGGGGTGTTTTTTAT
>NZ_LBMZ01000095.1:0-43064 GCF_001005525.1 Acinetobacter sp. AG1
AAATCTGATTAAAAAGGTTTGATTTATAATTAATTTAAGAAAAATTAAACCAACTAAAATAGTATGGATATAAAAAATATAATATTTACAATCATTTAAGGAATTGATTACATAATTAAGTAATTTTTATAATGGACTCTGCACAAAACCTAGTGTATTGGTAGAGTTTGGTTTAAAAAATGTGTGAAATATCATCCTTCATTTTGGTCTGAAAGTTAGATCAATAGATTGATGAAAATGGAAGAGGAGATTGCAATATTTATAAACTTTCTTTTTGTAACATATTGTAATTTTGAATGGGGTGATCAAAATTTATAACTATATAGGTCTTAGTCTGCGGTAAATAACTTATTGGAGATAGAGATTTTTTTTGCAATATAGTGAGAATTTGATTTTTGGCTGATCAGCAGTACTTGTGATTGTAATTCTAATTCGCCGTATTCTGGTTCAACTTGCACGTAATACAGTTGACCAAACTCATTTCGAACGCGTGCTTGAGCTGAGAAGCCTGGACGAGCATTACCCGTAGAAATTGTTGCTAAGCGACCCACTAAATTGATATGCGTATGCGTGACTTTAGGTTTAATCACTTGGTCAAGACAATGAATCATAAACACTGTAAAAAAGATGTCGATAATCAAAGCAGGAACAAAAAGATAGTAAGGCGAGATAAAGTAGTGTTGTAAAGCAAAAAATGAAAGCTCTAGAAAATAACCTGCAAAACTAAAATTGATGAGTAAAAATACAAATATTAAGTATTTAGAAAATTTTACATCTAATAGCGGTGAATTTAATAACCACTCTGGTGTCATTTTCTTTACGAGATGACTTGGACGTAAGCCGATAAAAATACCAATTGTTTCTGCAATGCTGAGCAAAATCAAAGCCACTACGCTCATGTGAAATGGCATAAGGTAGTAATTTAAAAAAAACTCAGTCATCGCAGAATTCATGATCTAGGTATTAGTCAATATAAATACCACCATCAGAGTGTACTTCCAAATTTACTTTTTCAAGGAATTCACCTAGACATGGTCCTGAAACACATTCACCAGTTTCTACTGAGAATAATGCTCCATGAGTTGAGCATTGGATATACTCACGATCCTGATCTAAAAATTGATTTTCTAAATACTCAAGTTCAGTTTGCAAATGTGGGCAAACATTTTGATAAGCGTAAAAGCTACCATCTTTCTGAGTAATAAAGATTGTTGTTCCTTTCATGGTGTCATATGCACGAGACTCACGATCTGGGACTTCCTCAGTCATGCAAATTTTTTCCATTTTAAGCATATTCCTGTTGAGAATTTTTAAATTGTTCAAATAATTTGGCATAGTTTTCAACGGCTAAGCGTGGACCAAATTGTGCAACAACTTCACTAGAAATTAAAATAGCCAGTTGAGCCGCAGCTTCTAAAGTTAAACCAGCGTTAATGGCATATAAGAATGCACCAGCAAAAGCATCGCCAGCACCGTTAGTATCAACGGCATGAACTTCGCGACCAGCAACGTGGAATTGTTGTTCAGGGTCAATGATGACTGCGCCATTTGCGCCTTGAGTGATGACAATATGTTGATTCTTTGATTTTAAAACTTCAATAGCTGCGTCAAGTGTTTCAGTATTACTGAACATTAGCGCTTCTTGTTCGTTACAGAATAACAAGTCAACGCCGTCATCTAATAATTCTTCTAGGCCTTGACGTGCATATTGCACCATTGCAGGATCAGACAGTGAGAGGGCGATTTTAACGCCATGTGCTTTGGCAAGTTCACGTGCTTGTTTAACCGCGACACGAGCAGTATCACTTGTCGATAAGTATCCTTCGATATAGAGCCATTTTGCAGCTTTTAACGGTTCAAAATCGATTTGTTCAGCAGTTAATTCAGCGGTAATGCCTAAATATGTGTGCATAGTACGTTCTGAATCAGGACTGATCAGAACCATACATGTGCCTGTTACACCTTCACTAATTGATTGTGCAGCGGTTTTAATACCTGCTTCATTTAAACCATTCAAGTAGATTGAACCTAGGTCATCATTACCTACACGGCATCCGTAAAAAGCTGTACCACCTAAAGCACTGAATGCAACAGTTGTGTTTGCAGCCGACCCACCACTTGCTTGACCTTTATAGTTTTGGGTGTCTTGTAATTGTTGATATAAAGCTGCTTGAGTTTCACCATCGGTCAACTGCATTGTGCCTTTTTGCAAAGCTTGCTGCGTTAAAAACTCATTTGAGACTTTAAATTCTTGGTCAATCAGCGCATTACCAATTGCAAAAAGATCAACAGTTGCCATGTTTGTCATCACATTAAAAAATCAAAAAGCAAAGTTTACACTAATGCTCAGGATTACAGTAGTTTGTTGGAAAAATTAGCGTAGCTCTAAATAGTTAATTGTTGCGTTTATCTGTTTTAATTTTTATTTAAGCGGACCAATCAAGAATAAACATATTTAATAAAAAAAGAGCCGAAATTCTATGGCAATACTTCAGGTGACAACTTCCAGTTCACATGAACTTTTGTCAAAAGTTCCACAAGTCACAGCTTTATTCTGGGTGACTAAAATTTTTGCCACAACATTTGGAGAGACGGCTGGAGATGCTGTTTCCATGTCACTCAATTTAGGTTATTTGATTAGCACTTTTATTTTTGCTTTCATTTTTATTGCATTGGTTAGTTTCCAGATTCGTGCAAAAACGTACCAACCATTTCTATACTGGTTCACGATCATTGCGAGTACAACAGTTGGAACGACGTTGGCTGACTTTATGGATCGGTCTTTGGGGATTGGTTATATCGGCGGCAGTTCATTATTATTGTTGTTGGTCTTGTTGTCTTTATGGGTATGGTACACATCAGAAGGTAATATTTCGCCAGATACTATCAATAATGTTCGTACTGAATGGTTTTACAGGGTCACAATTACTTTTTCACAAACACTCGGAACAGCTTTGGGTGATTGGTCTGCTGATACTGCTGGTTTGGGTTATACAGGTGGAATTGCTTTATTTTCTGGATTGATTTTATTGCTTGTTGCTCTGCACTTTTTAACACGAGTATCGAAAACCTTATTATTCTGGGCTGCTTTTGTATTGACTCGTCCATTGGGCGCTGTAGTTGGAGATTTTTTGGATAAGCCACTCAGTTCTGGAGGGCTGGACTTGAGCCGTTTTACAGCTTCTATAGTATTGTTGGTGGTTATCCTCGGGTGTGTATATTGGTCGAAACACAAGCACACTCGCTTAAATCCAACGTAAATATTTTTATATTCGATGAAATCAGAGAGAAAAAATGCGTTGCATTTTGGTTGGCGCATTTTTCTACAAAAACATACTAATTTACATGGATATCCATGTGTATTCTTCGGTAGACTCTCTATATTAAATTAGTGTTATTTAAATAGATAAATTGGAGATCACATGACTGTAGATGTTACTGAAAGCATTACTCAAACTATCCATCCCGCGTTTCAGCTATTACGTCAACACCATGTAGAAGCACTCGATATTCAAGTTTCAGAATATAAGCATAAAGTAACTGGTGCGGTTCACTACCATTTGGCCACAAATCACGATGAAAATGTATTTTTGGTGGCATTTAGAACTCAACCTATGGATTCTAAAGGAACAGCTCATATTTTAGAGCATACAGCATTATGTGGTTCTGAAAAATTTCCTGTACGTGACCCATTCTTTTTAATGATTCGTCGTTCATTAAATACCTTTATGAATGCGTTCACAGCAGCAGATTGGACAGCTTATCCATTTGCGACACAGAATAAAAAAGATTTTCAGAATTTATTGTCAGTGTATTTAGATGCTGCATTCGCTGCAAATTTGAACCCTTTAGATTTTGCTCAAGAAGGGATTCGTATTGAATTAGAGAATGATCAAGCGGTTTATAAAGGTGTGGTGTTCAATGAAATGAAAGGAGCGATGAGTTCACCTACAGATCAGCTCTATCACCAATTGGCACATCATTTATTCCCTGAAACGACTTATCATTATAATTCAGGTGGTGATCCAAAAGACATTCCTGATTTAACCTACGAACAGCTTGTTGATTTTTATAAAACACATTATCACCCAAGTAATGCAGTCTTTATGACTTTTGGTAATCAAACTGCCTATGATTTACAGGAGCAGTTTGAAAAATTAGCATTAAATAAGTTTTCTCAGGGTACAACATTATATTCAAAACCTGAAAAACGTTTATTAGCACCAATAGAAGTGACTGAAAGCTATGCAGTTGATAGCGAAGATCTAAAAGATAAAACTTATCATGTGATGTCATGGTTACTACCTGAAACAAGCGATATTAAATTGCGTTTAGGCATGCGTTTAGTAGAAGGGATTTTATTAGAAAACTCAGCGTCGCCGTTGCGTCATTATTTAGAAACTTGTGGTTATGCACAGTCAACGGGTCCATTGATGGGAGTTGATGATAGTAACTTTGAAATGACGTTCTATTGTGGCGTACAAGGCTCGAATGAAGAACATGCTGAAACATTTAAAAATGGTGTTTTAGATATTTTGAAAGAGGCTGCTTCAAAACCAATTGACCGTGATTTGGTTGATGCGATTTTACATCAAATTGAATTACATCAACGTGAGATCAACGGTGATGGTACGCCTTATGGTTTAAGCCTTATTTTGAATGGTCTAGGTAGTGCAATTCACCACAATGACCCAATCCATGTGTGGGATGTTGATTCTGCAATTGAGCAAGTGAAAGAAGAATTGAAAGACCCAATGTGGTTGTCTAATTTAATTCAAATCCATTTGTTAGATAATCCGCATCGTGTACAAATGACCTTAGTGCCAGATGCGACCAAATCAGTAAAAGAGCAACAGGCTGAACAAGCACGTTTGGCTGAAATTACTGCTAATTTGACAGAAGATAAAAAAATTGAAATTCAGCAAAAAACTGAAGCATTAAAAGAACGTCAAGACACAGCTGATGATCTTGAGTTACTTCCTAAAGTTGGTTTGGAAGATGTGCCTGCGGATTTGCATATTGTTCAAGGTCAACTACGTGAGATTATTAGTAATGGTTTAGACACCCCATTAAATTTATATCATGCAGGTACGAATGGTATTTACTATCAACAAGTTTTGATTCAGATTCCAGACGAAATCGTACAGTCGCCTTATTTCAACTTACTTTCTATCTTGATGGGTGAGGTTGGCGCAGGTGAGCATGATTATTTAGAATTCCAACAAATCCAAACGGCTGTAAGTGGCGGTTTGGGGATGGGAGCATCTTTGCGTAGTAAAGTGGATGATAAAGATCGAATTAGTGCGTGGTTAACACTGACGACAAAATCACTTACGCAAAAGTTAGATTCTATTCAGTTGTTGAAACTTGCCTTTGAGCAGCTGCGTTTTGACGAAAAAGATCGCATTATCGAATTATTGCAACAACGTAAAACCCGTTGGCAGTCGCGCTTGTCTGGTTCTGGACATAGTTATGCAATGCAAATTGCTTCTCGTCAAATGAGTGCATTAGCTCGACGTGACTATCATAATACTGGTTTAGGCGCATTGAATTGGCTTACTAACTTGGTTAATAAGATTGATCAGGATGATACGGCTTATGAAGCTTTAATCGCTGAATTACAAGCAATCCATCGCAAGTTATTACAAGCACCTAAACAGTTTTTATTGGTTTGCGAAGAACATCAATCTGATCGTTTAGTTGAAGAGATTCAAAACGTTTGGGATAAACTGGCTGTCGATAAATCACCTGTAAGCTTAACCAAAGTTGAGCAAATCAATACAGAAAATGATGAAGCTTGGCTCATTCAGACGAATGTTCAATTCTGTTGCTCTGCTTATCAAGCCGTCGATGTTGCACATGCAGATGCAGCACCATTGATGGTATTGGCTGCGTATCTGCGTAATGGTTTCTTACATAGTGCCATTCGTGAAAAAGGCGGTGCTTACGGTGGTGGAGCAAGTTATGATGGTAATGCTTGTTCATTCCGTTTTTATAGTTATCGCGATCCACGCTTAGTTGAAACATTTAATGATTTTGAAGCAAGTGTGCAATGGTTATTTAACGTTGAACAGCAACCATATCAACTTGAAGAAGCAATTCTTGGATTGGTCGCAGGTATGGACAAACCTGGTTCACCTGCTGGCGAAGCAATTACTGCTTGTTATGCATTATTGCATGCACGTACGCCAAAATTCCGTAGAGTTTTACGTGAGCGCTTATTAAGTGTGAATTTGGAAGATTTGCAGCGTGTTGCAAAACAATATTTATTGGAACAAAAACCAGTAAAAGCAGTCGTTGCGCCATTTGCTAAACGTGATGATCTACAAGCACTTGGATTTAATATTCAGCAAGTTAATTAAAATAAAAAGTTGGAGATATCTATGGCGTTCAAATCTTTTGAGCGGGGTCATTTGGAGCTTGGTGTCGTTATGACACTGAGCGCTTTGGCTAGTTCTATGGTCAATGCGCAGACAACTACACCTGCAGCACCAGCAACAGTAGAGGCTTGTGTCGCTTTGGCTTCAAATGCAGATCGTTTAGCTTGTTATGATAGCCTTTTTAAAGCTCCAACAGTGATCGCACCACAAGTTCAAGCAGCCGAACCAATTATTGCGGTAGCTACTCCATCGGTAGAAAACAAAAATGAAAAAGCTGAACCTACGACTTTGCGTGATAAGGTTGTTCAAAAAGTAAGTGATTTGCACATCTTAGGTGCTGCGCCTAAATTTGATCCAAATATTTCATTGTTAGATCGCCGTTGGGAACTTTCTGAAGAAAGTAAACTGGGGATGTGGAATATTCGAGCTTATCAACCCGTTTATTTGCTGCCCGCATTTTGGACCAGTGATAAGAATGAATTTCCTAGTAGCCCCAATCCAAACAATACTGTTAAAGATCAACAAAACTTAACCTCTACAGAAGCTAAGTTCCAAATCTCTTTAAAAACGAAAGCCTTAGAAAATATTTTGGGTGATAATGGTGATTTATGGTTAGGATATACACAATCTTCTCACTGGCAAGTTTATAATTCTGAAGAATCAAGACCTTTTCGTGAGACCAATTACGAGCCTGAAGCAAGTTTGATGTTCAGAACGAATTATGAAATTTTAGGTTTAAATGCACGTCTGTTAGGTGTGACTTTAAATCATCAATCTAATGGTCGCTCGGATCCCTTATCACGTAGTTGGAATCGTGTAATTTTTAATTTAGGTTTTGAAAAGGATAATTTTGCCTTAATGTTACGTCCTTGGTATCGCGTCGAAGAAAAAGCCAAAGATGACAACAACCCTGATATTAAAGATTATATGGGACGTGGCGATCTCACGGCATTCTATCGTCATGATGATAACGATTTTTCGTTGATGCTACGCCATTCTTTAAAAGGCGGTGATCGCTCGCATGGTGCTGTTCAGTTTGATTGGGCATTTCCAATTAAAGGTAAGTTGCGAGGTCATTTGCAACTATTTGATGGTTATGGTGAAAGCTTGATCGATTATAACCATCGTGCAACCTATGCGGGTTTAGGTGTTTCTTTGATGAATTGGTATTAAATGAGTTTAAATATTCCTGAGTCATTGCTGCGTCTTGAAGCAAATTGCGGCGTATTCGCACTCTGGTTGATCTTGAAGCAATATCATACACATATTGATATTGCTGACTTGATTCAATTATGTGGTCATGACCAAGACGAAGGAACGTTCACCATTGCATTGGCTGTTGCACTGAAAAAATTAGATTTTACTGTCTCTTTTTATACTGATCCCGATCCAAATATCGATGAAAAAGAGAAACAAAGTTATGTTGATGCGCAATGTCTTAATATCCCGATTCACGCTGCTTTAACGTATGCAGAGATTCAAAATGCTTTTGAAAATGGTAAGTTTGTCATTGTTTTCTATGACACTTTACTGGGAGTTGGAAACCAATCCTTGATTTATTCAATAGATGAGCAAGAGATTAGTTTCTGTGATCATTTTGAAGTGATGTCAAAAGGTGTGTTTGAACAACAACGCCAAGCTGATGGAATATGTAAGCAGGTGATTGTGATTGACCAATATTCAGAGTTTTATCCGATCTGAATATTGGCATTTGCATGTTTCAAACGACTTTTCTTTGGTGTAGCAATCAGGTAGGCGAGTGTTAATGGTCCAAGTCGACCTGTGTACATCAGTAAGCTCAAAACAAATAAGCTACCATCATGCAATTCACCTGTAACACCTCGAGATAAACCAACAGTGCATGCAGCCGAAACAACCTCAAACATGAGATCTAAAACATCTAATTTAGGTTCAAGTAAGAAAATTGTGAAACAACCGATAAACACTAACATACCTGTAATTGCTGTAACGGCAAGCGCTTTATAGGTTGTTTCCTGCGAAACTGAATGATTGAAAATACGAATTTCTTCATTACGTCGTAGAAATGAAATCACACAAAGCAGCAATATAACAAAAGTACCAACTTTAATACCACCTGCGGTACTGAGCGAACCACCACCAATAAACATCAATAATATAGTGAGTAGCGCTGTGCTATGTTCCATCGAACCTGTATCAATAGTATTGAATCCTGATGAACGAGGTACTGTAGCTTGGAACCAAGCATTCATGGCCTGTTCACCAATATTCATTGAACCTAAAGTAAGTGGATTGTTGGCTTCTAAAAGCCAAATCAAAATAAAAGCCACAATATTTAGTGTCGCGATTGCACTGAGGATTAGCTTGCTATTGGGCGTAAGTTTACTCCAACGTTTATTTTGTTTAACATCAATTAAAACAAGAAAGCCAATTCCACCCAACGTATATAGCGTACTAATGGTTAAACAGATAAGATAATGACCTTGGAAATTTATTAAGCTGTTATTGAATAGCGAAAAACCCGCATTGTTGAATGCAGAAATACTGTAGAAAATTGAATAATATAATCCACGGTCAAAGCCATAAATAGGTATAAAAGAAGTACTTAAGATAATAACGCCAATCAGTTCAAAAAAAAGTGTATAAATCACCACACCTTTTGCCACAAAGGTAACTTTAGATAAGCTGGTTTGACCTAAGCTATCTTGTGCCATCATTTGTTGTTTGAGCCCGAGTTTAGGCGCTAGACTTAAGGCTGCCAAAATAGCAAAAGTCATAAAACCCAAACCACCTGTTTGGATTAATAAAAGAATAATAACCTGCCCGAGATGATTAAAAGACTCATTTAAATTCACTACAGATAAACCTGTAATGGTTACAGCCGATGTTGCTGTAAATAAGGCATCCATCCAGCTCAAATTGCCTTTATTGGCGATGGGGAGTTTGAGTAATAGTGTTCCGATGATAATAAAACTCAGAAACCCAATCGCTAATAAGGAAGGTGGACTTAAGTTAAAAATTTTTTGAGTATTTATTTTTATAGTCATTTTATACAAAACATCCTGAGAGCTTTCGGAGATGGCTGAGCGAGCCTTCTAAAATAAGTACGTCTCCAGCCTGTAGAGTAAAATTCACATCGGTTTCATATAGAATTTGTTGATCACGTTTCAGTAATAAAAGTTTGATATTGGGTTCTTGTTTTAAGATGCCTGATAAATTCACATGATTCAGCTTTTCTTGTACTGGAACTTTGACAATATAATGATCATCATCCAAAGCCATATAACGGCTGACCATTGGGTAATTTAAAGCTTGAGCAACCCGCACACCCATGTCTTCTTCTGGATGAATAATTTTACTGACGTTTAAATGGGAGAGGATAGTGTGGTGGGCTTTAGTTTTGGCTTTAACGAGGATTTTATCCACCCCTAAATTTTTTAGATTTAAAACACAAAGAATACTGGCTTCAATATCTTCACCAATCGCGACTACGACTGCATCACAATTCTGGACATTCAGTTCTTCTAATACATGCTCATCAGTGGCATCTGCAATTACAGCATGTGTAATACGATCAGCTAAACTTTCAACATTACGTTTAATGGTATCAATCCCAATCACATCATGATTGAGTTTGGTCAGTTCTAAGGCAACAGTTGCTCCAAAACTACCTAAACCAATGACTGCAAACTGTGCCATAATTGTCCTTAACTAAATGATAAAAATGTCTTTTTATTCATTTTAAGATGGAATACTTTTCTATGTGTAATGATTTTGTTTGCGATCACATATAAACATCAAGATTGTTAGATAAAAATAAAGCCGACATGATGTCGGCTGTAAGTGATGAGGCGGTTTATTTAAGGAAACGTTTGTAACCAGTATTGTCACTGATTTCAGCATAAGGATAAGTAATTTTCTCTAAAGTTTCGATCAACCCATCTGGATTTTGTTTTGCATCAGTTGCTTGTAAACCGACTAAAACACGACCTTCGGCTGCACCATGATTGCGATAATGGAATAGAGTAATGTTATGTGTTGGACCTAGGCGTTCCAAGAATGTCAGTAATGCACCTGGACGCTCTGGAAATTCAACACGGAATAAACGCTCATTTTCCAAATTGGCATGACCACCAATTAAGTAACGAATATGTAGTTTTGCAACTTCATCATCGGATAAATCATCGACATCATATTGTTGTTTCAGCAATTCATGGATTTCGTGGCGTTCAACTTCGCCACCTTTTAAGCTAATTCCAACGAAAACCTGAGCTTGGCTGTCGTCACTGGCACGATAGTTAAATTCAGTAATGTTACGACCTTGTAGGGCGCGGCAGAAATTAAGAAATGCGCCTTTTTGCTCAGGAATCGTGACTGCATAAATTGCCTCTTTGCGTTCCCCCAATTCAGTGCGTTCGGCAATATAGCGTAGACGATCAAAGTTCATGTTTGCGCCGCAAACAATAGAAACCATATTTTTGTCTGTTAACTGATGTTCTGAGATATATTTTTTGATCCCTGCTAATGCCATCGCACCAGAAGGCTCGACAATACTACGATTTTCATCATAGGTATCTTTGATTGCGGCACAGATTTCATCTGTATTTACGGTAACAATATTAGGATCGACGATTGGGCCTGATTGATCGGACTTCTGTAAGTGAACCATTTCAAATGGTAATTCACCAATTTGTGCAACTGCTGTGCCATCAGCAAATAAACCGACATGAGGTAAAACCACACGTTCATTGGTTTCGAGTGCAGCTTTTAAGCACGCAGATTCTTCATATTCAACTCCAATGACTTTGACATGCGGTGCAACTTCACCTAGATAGGCTGCAACACCAGCAATGAGCCCGCCACCACCGACAGCAACGAAAACATATTCAACATCACGCCATTGGCGCAATAATTCATTGGCAATCGTTCCTTGACCAGCAATGACCAGTTCATCGTCATAAGGTGGGATAAAAACTAAACCTTCATCTTCTGCACGTTGTTTTGCGTATTTATTGGCAACATCGAAACTATCGCCATGTAACACAACTTGACCACCTAAGCGTTTAACTGCTTGAACTTTAATATCAGGGGTCGTGCTTGGCATGACAATAATGGCAGGAATGCCTAATTTTTTTCCAGACAGTGCAACACCTTGCGCATGGTTACCTGCTGATGCACAAATCACACCTCGATCGAGTTGATCTTTAGGAAGTTGGCTAATCCGGTTGTAGGCACCGCGTAGCTTGAAAGAGAATACAGGTTGTAAATCTTCACGTTTAAATCGAATATTATTATTAATTTTTTGACTAATTCGTGGAGCTGCTTCAAGCGGTGTTTCAATCGCAACGTCATAAACCGTTGCTTGTAAAATTTGTCGTACCACACGAGACAGCATGTTCATCTTCCCTATAACAGTTTAAAATAGGCAATCATTGTAGCAAACCCCTGTGCATTTGCGCTGTTTTCTTGCAGCAAATGTCAAAATAGTTGAGTGAAGTCATGAGTCTATATGCAACCCAAGATGAAAAAAAACAAGCTGCTGCTAAAGCAGCTTTGAAACATTTGCCTAAAGGCGGCATTTTGGGCGTAGGAACTGGAAGTACTGTTAATTTTTTAATTGATCTATTACCAGAGTTGCAATTGGAAGCAGCCGTAGCAAGTTCTAATGCAACAGCTGAACGTCTTAAAAAATTAGGTATCGAAGTAGTTGATATGAACTCGGTAGGTGGTTTGGATGCATATGTTGATGGTGCAGATGAAATTGACCGTCATATGCATATGATTAAAGGTGGCGGTGCTGCATTAACTCGTGAAAAAATCGTTGCTTCAATTGCTAAGAAGTTTGTATGTATCGTTGATGATTCTAAATGGGTGGATCAATTAGGACGTGATTTTCCACTTCCTATCGAAGTAATTCCAATGGCGCGTTCTGCGGTTGCACGTAAAATCGTAGCTTTAGGCGGTGATCCTGTTTATCGCGAAGGTGTTGTTACTGATAATGGTAACGTTATCTTAGATGTTTTTAATTTAAATATTTTGAACGCACTTGATTTAGAGAAAACGATCAACAATATTCCAGGTGTGGTAACCAATGGAATTTTTGCTTTGAATGCGGCTAGCATTGCAATTGTTGCGACCAATAATGGTATCGAAGAACGTACTGCACAGTAATGCAATCAGTTTCGGTTGAAACACAATTGCCTGAAATTAAAGTAGTTCGACATGCAAGGGCGAGAAATTTGCGTTTGCGTGTTGAACCTACAGGTATTCGTTTAACAGTCCCTATCTTTTGTACAAAGCGGCAGATTCAGCAATTTCTGCAACAGTCTGAACAATGGTTATTAGAGACATGGAGCAAGCAACAAAAACAATTTAATCAGACTATCAATTTTCCTGAACAACTTATTTTATTTTATCATTTGCAACCATTTCAAATTATTCAGCAACAGCAACGTCATATTTTTAAATTTAACTGGGAACAACATATTCTATTTATTCGAAATGAAAGCCCTGAAATAGCTTTAAAAGCTGCTGTATTAGCATATGCGAAACAGTTTTTACCAGAATATTTAAACTTAATAAGTGAGCAGACGGGCTTGCAATATGGCGAATGCACGGTGAGAAAGCCAAAGACACGTTGGGGAAGTTGTAGTTCAAAACATGACATTATGCTTAACGCAGGATTAGTATTAATGCCTCTGCATAATGTACGATCAGTGTGTATACATGAATTAGCACATACGAAGTATTTTGATCATAGTGCAGCATTTTGGGGTGAAGTGGCGAAATATGATGAAAGTTATATCGAAAATCGCAGGCAATTAAAAAGTATTCAATTGCCTGCGTGGTGGTATTAAATCAAATAAAACTACATTCAAGTTGGGTTGTTTGTAGTTGATCTGGTGCCTTGCGAGTATCTAGACCTGCACTAGCACTTAATACTTGATTTCCATTTAATTTTATTTGAATAAACTTGTACTTTTGTAAAGTAAAGTCGATGTCAGTAGAACTACTATTGAGTAGGTAATCTTGACCTGTATTATTGATGAGCATTAAATTATCAGTACTATCCCCATCAAGCTTAGAAGTGAAGATTTGAGTACCTTTTTGTAGTTCTAAAACGCCGTTAGCTCTGATATTTAGTTTGCAATCGTTAATTTTATCTTCGTAACTGCCAATTAGATACTCAATAGAAGGTAAATTGGGATTAAAGACAGTATTAATTCCGGTTACACCAGATTGGCATAAATAATTCGAATCTAGACATTTTGATGTTGAAATATTAACGGCAAAGCCTACAGCTCTTCTATAGTCACCAGCCCCCGCTACTCTGAAAACATCGGTAGCTTGCATTTTTGGATCGGTGCCTGAGTATATTTTTTGTTCAAGTTGTATATATCCAAGTGGATTAGATGTTTGTTGCTCATACTTTGTGGCGAGTTTTAGTACTGCACTTTTTAATAATCCAGCATATTGATCTCTAATATTTTTTTGATTTTCTGCTATGTTAATTAAAGTGTTTTTATTTGGATCTGTATTTTCAGGGGCTGTGCCAATTAATGAAACAAGTGGACTAGGATCTCCATGTATTTTTTTTCCATCTAAATAACCATCTTTTAAATCGATTGCTAAGTTCTTGGTAAATTCAACAAATGCATTTTCAGGGTTGGAGCTTGACCATTGTTGAATGTAGCCAAAGTTTAAATAGGTATTAATATATTTATTGATGGTAGCAATGGTTAGGTTATTTGATTTAAATATAGTAAGTATTGTGCTTGGTGATAAGTTCGGTAAATCAACATTTGAAAAGCCATTTAGTAAGGCACTATTGACATCATTAGTCGCAAATTGTAGCTGTAATGCACTAACTTGTTTGGAGTTAATGATGTCTGTAGGGAGTTGACCTGATCTTACGATAGCACGTTGATAAATTGCTTCAGAGCTTGGGGTTATATAGATTGGTTGCGTTAAATTGCTAGTATTAACTTCTACTAAAGCATTAAAAGTTAAAGAGAAGCTTTTATATTGGCCATTGAGAAAATCATAAATTAGTGAGTTAGGTGTAGTAGATATTTCAATTCTATACAAATGATCCGTATTAAGTACTTTCGGTAAGGTAATATTGAGATTTGAAGTAGTACTAACATTTTGTTCTATAACTAAAGAATCATCAAAATTATCATATACTTTTACTACGACATCACGCATTTCAATTGGAACTTTAATATCGAAGTTTTTAGGTTTTGGAATCACAACCTCTGGAGTAGGAGGTACATATCGTGCCTCGCTTTCACCGCTTCCACAGCCTACTAGAAAAGCTGGACTAAGCAAAAAAATACTGCTTACGCCTAAACTGATGTATTGGTTTAATCTTTGTTTTGATCTCAAAGAAGGCATTCCAGCTCTCCAAAATTTAGCATCCATGAAATTTATTATTACCGCATGGTTTTTATTCTATGCGAATACTTAGATGATTCAATAGTATTTCTTGACCAGTGGTAAAATTGAATTTATATAAAACAATTTGACAGAACTTTTACACTGTTTTTAACGTTATAGCGACCAGTTAAGTGAAAATAAGTTGTTAAATTTACATTTTTGTTTTTAGAAGTTTTTATATTTTTACTATCTTTAGCTAGATACTAAATCAATTCCTCAAGTTGTAACTTAGAAATGCTATATAACTTATAGGGTTATGGATTGTAGAAATGGCGCCAAACTGCCATACTACAACCACTATTTATAGTTTGAGGTAGAGCACGTGATTTCTGTTGGCATCGTCGGTGGAACTGGATATACAGGCGTCGAATTATTACGTCTTTTATTAAGGCATCCACAAGCCCAAGTACGTGTTTTAACATCTCGAACTGAAGCAGGAAAACGTGTTGCAGATATGTTTCCAAGCTTAAGAGGTCACACCGATTTAGAGTTCTCTGATCTTGACCTAGATGCATTAAAGCAGTGTGATGTTGTTTTTTTTGCAACGCCACATGGAGTTGCAATGCAACATGCGGAAGAGTTGATAGCTTCTGATGTTAAAGTAATTGATCTTGCTGCAGATTTTCGATTGCAAAATTTATCTGAATTTGAAAAATGGTACGGCATGCAACATAGCTGCCCAAGCGTATTAGTCGATTCAGTGTATGGTTTAACTGAACTAAATCGTGAAAAAATTAGAGCAGCTCAAGTGATTGGTAATCCCGGTTGTTACCCTACAACAGTACAGTTGGGTTTAGCTCCTCTACTAAAAGCTTCAGAAAAATTGATCAATCCGCAAAGTATTATCATCGATGCAAAGTCTGGTGTTTCGGGCGCAGGTCGCAAAGCTAGTTTAGGCATGATTTACAGTGAAAATGCTGACAATTTTAAAGCTTATGGTGTAGCTGGACATCGTCATCATCCGGAAATTGTTGAAGCTTTAGAAAACATTTCAGGTGAAAAGGGGCAATTTAATCATCTTATTTTTGTTCCACATCTTGTACCGATGATTCGTGGTATGTTGAGTACAATTTATGTCGATTTAACTGAGCAAGCTCAGAATATAGATCTACAAGCATTGTATGAGCGTTTCTATGAAAATGAACGTTTTGTTGATGTAATGCCAGCAAATAGTTCGCCTGAAACACGTAGTGTGCGAGGTGCAAATGAGCTACGTATTGCTTTATATCAACCTCAACCAAATAAATTAATTATATTAGTTGCGCAAGATAATTTAGTGAAAGGTGCAGCAGGTCAAGCGATTCAAAATATGAATTTAATGTTCAATTTTGATGAGGCTGCGGGTTTAGAAGGTATTGGTTTATTACCATAAAAAACGCTTTTTTACTTCCCACACATTTAAATTTGGATTTAAATGTGTGCTTTGATGTAAATCATAACGATAGAGATGATGATGGAAAACGCTGAACCGACTACTTCACCAGAAAGTTCCGTTAAAAAAAATAAATTCCTCAAGACGAATTTGCCATTAGTGATTGCTGCTACATTACTGATTGGTAGTAGTTTTATGTTGGGATATACTGTTGGTCATCGTCAAGGTTTGACTGTTGTTGGTTATGATGCCGATGCTGAACAACTTGTCGATGTTGTACAAAAGCAAAAGTCAGCCTTGGATTCAGTAAGTAAAAGCTTAAATGCTGCTGTTCAAGAACGAGATATGGCAGTCAGTAATGCTGATGAGTTATTTAAAGGTATTAATCAAGCCAATGCTGATAAAACTCAGTTTGAAAGTATGAATACCATTTATCGTGAAATTTTAAGACAACGTGGTGGTGTTAGCTTAACTGTACAAAATTTAGCGATTAAATCTTTACCAGAAAATGCTTTTGAATATCAACTTGACTTGGTTCAAGTGAACCCAAATAAACGCCGAGCTGTTGGTAGTGTTGAGTTACGGTTAATTAAAGATACAGAAGTTCTGGTTGTACCATTAGAAGATGCCAATTTTAATTTCGATGATTTTGAACGGTTGACTGGGCGCTGGACCATGCCTAAAGGTTTCACACCTCAGTTCATTGAAGTTCGTTTATCTGGTTCACCTACACCAGTGATTAAACGCTTTAGTTGGCAACGTGGTCAACCTGTTGATGTGAGTTCTGCTTTTGTATCAGAAATTCCTCAAGCTGAAGCAAATGCCCAATAAAATTTAGTAAGAACTGGATATGCGAAGATATAAACGTCAAATGAATTTAAGTGAAGTGAAAAATGCCTTTCATCAATCTGGATATGTCGATTGGCACTTAAATCCACGTTTAAGTGGCTCGCAAGAGGATCATGATGGCGAGGTCATTGTTCAGACAGCACCACCTGAATTAAAAAAACCGCCACTATACGCTGTTGTTTTACTGAATGATGATTACACACCAATGGATTTTGTTATTGAGGTACTACAAAGTTATTTTGGAATGAATCTTGATCAAGCAAGTCAGGTGATGTTGACGGTTCATTATGAAGGCAAAGGAACAGCAGGTATTTATCCACGTGATATTGCAGAAACAAAAGCGAATCAAGTGAATAACTTTGCCCGATCTCAAGGCCATCCATTATTGTGTCAGATCGAACCTGAGCAGCGTTAAGAAAAGCAACGCTTTTTAGCTGCGTAAGACGAGCAACTGTGTTGCGAGTAACAGCTTTGAGATCAGGAATTTATTCGACCTGCAGCTATACTGTGAGTGAAGGCGTTAAGAAAAGCAACGCACTTGCGTAATTTCATTCCACATGTGTGAGACTTTGCGTTATGGTTGGCTCATATGTGGTGAGTAATAGTGTTAAGAAAGTAAAGCTATCTTTTTTGTTGTGATTTAAGTGCTAAATCAACACATATATTGTTTTGTGCTAAAAATATGAATCAATATACTGACTATCTTTATATTCAACCTATACATGATTTGTTAGGCTTTAACTAAGATCATATCATATTAAAATTTCTCATAGGTTTAATACGGTTTCATAAATAAAGAACAGATTTGCTGTCTTTTTGAGCGATTAGGGGAGTCTTATTCTCTTTGTAATCGAAATTTTACAACAATACTTTGTTTTGAATCTTGACCAAGATACTCAAGTAATGCTAACTGTAGATTATGAAGTAAAGTGTTGTTGTAAACGTATACTAGATAACGCTTTATAGCCTCAGACAAACCAAGTTAATACCAGCTTTATTCTAATATTATCTTTTTAGATAAAGCACAAAATATAAGGGGGTTACATGCTCAGTCGTCAATTAGAAGTATCGTTACGTTTGGCTGTTAGCATGGCTCGTCAAAAGAGACATGAGTTTCTGACAGTTGAACACTTGTTGCTTGCTTTACTTGATAATGATTCAGCAGTCAATGCGTTAAAAGCATGTGGTGCTGATATCGTTACCTTGCGTAAAGAATTAGAGGAATATGTAGAGCAACATACCCCAAAACTTGGTGATAATAGTGAACAAGCACCTCATCCAACAGAGAGCTTCGATCGAATTTTACAACGTGCAATTTTCCATGTTCAATCGAGCGGCGGTGACCGTACGGTTGAAGGTGCAGATGTTTTAGTTGCAATGTATTCAGAACGAGATTCGTTCGCGGTTTATTTACTTAAACGTCATCAAATTAACCGTTTAACTTTGACTCAATACCTATCTCATGGCACTCGTAAAGATGAGATTCAAGTTGAAGAAGAAGTTGAAGATATTGAAGGCGAAAGTGCAGCTTCAGCAAATGCTGGGCCACTTGAGCAATATACGCTTAACTTAAATATCGAAGCACAAAAGGGAAAAACTGATCCATTAATCGGACGTGAAAAAGAAATTGAGCGTGCAGCACAAATTTTATGTCGCCGCCGTAAAAATAATCCGTTGCTTGTTGGTGATCCGGGTGTAGGTAAAACCTCGATTGCGGAAGGCTTGGCGTGGTTGATTGTTAACGGCAAGGCACCGAAACCACTTGCGAATGCTGAAGTTTATAGCTTAGACATTGGTGCTTTGGTTGCAGGGACTAAATATCGTGGTGACTTTGAGAAGCGTTTAAAACAATTGTTGAATGCTTTAAAGAAGAATCCAAATGCGATCTTATTCATTGATGAAATTCATATGATTATTGGTGCAGGCTCAAGTATGGGCAGCACTATGGATGCATCGAATTTAATTAAGCCTGCATTAGCGAATGGTACTTTGCGTTGTATTGGTTCGACGACATTCCAAGAGTATCGTCAGGTATTCGAGAAAGACCATGCTTTATCACGTCGTTTCCAAAAAATTGATGTGAATGAACCAAGCATCGGTGAAACGATTGAAATTTTACGTGGTTTGAAAAGCAAGTTCGAAGATTTCCATCATGTTGAATATGATGATAAAGCTCTCGTTGCTGCTGTTGAGTTGTCAGCTAAATTTATCAATGATCGTTTTTTACCAGATAAAGCGATTGATGTGATTGATGAAGCTGGTGCACAACGCCGTTTGAAAGCTGAAGTCGATGGTACAACCATCTCTGTTGAAAATATCGAAGACATCGTTTCTAAGATTGCACGTATTCCACCGAAAACAGTATCTAAAGATGACAAGTCTGTACTTGAGAATTTGGAGCGTGATCTTAAACGTGTTGTATTTGGTCAAGATGAAGCGATTACAGCACTTGCATCAGCGATCAAATTATCTCGTGCAGGCTTGAAAGCACCAGATAAACCAGTGGGAAGTTTTGTCTTTGCAGGTCCAACAGGTGTGGGTAAAACCGAGGTTACGAAACAACTGGCGAAATTGCTCGGTGTAGAATTGGTTCGTTTCGATATGTCTGAATATATGGAACGGCATGCGGTTTCTCGCTTGATCGGTGCACCTCCAGGCTATGTTGGATATGATCAAGGTGGTTTGCTGACAGATGCGATTCATAAAAATCCGCATTGCGTACTGTTGCTTGATGAAATTGAAAAAGCACATCCTGATGTATTCAACTTGTTGTTACAAGTCATGGATCATGGTGCTTTAACAGACAACAATGGTCGTAAGTCTGATTTTAGAAATGTGATCATTGTTCTTACGACCAACATCGGCGCAGAAAGTATTGTTCGCGCAAGTATTGGTTTCACTGAACAAGATCATAGTACTGACAATCAGGATGCAATGAAACGTGCATTCTCGCCTGAATTCCGTAACCGTTTGGATGGTGTGATTCAGTTTAAAGCACTTCCAACTACGATTATCGATTCAGTTGTAGATAAATTCTTGACTGAGTTGCAAGCACAACTCGATGAGAAACAAGTGGTACTTGATGTTGATCAAAGCGCTCGCGATTGGTTATCAGCTAATGGTTATGACCGTCTGATGGGTGCTCGTCCAATGCAACGTCTGATTCAAGAGCATTTGAAAAAGCCACTTGCTGAGATGATTTTATTTGGTGAGCTTGCTGAGCATGGTGGTAACGTTGCGGTTTCTGTGAAAACAGAAAATGGCAAAGACGTTGGTTTAAAATTGGAAGTATTTGAAGATCATATTAACCCGAGTGCTGAACCTGCTTAATGTTTGAACTCTCTTTCTCGATAACCCAAGTACTTAAAGTATTTGGGTTATTTTTCGTCACAGCAATAGCTGAAATCTTAGGTTGTTATTTTCCTTATTTAATTTTGAATCAAGGAAAGTCGCATTGGTTATGGGTTCCTACGGCTTTAAGCTTAGCAGTTTTTGTTTGGTTACTGACTTTGCATCCTGCGGCATCAGGTCGTATTTATGCAGCCTATGGCGGGATTTATATTTTTACTGCCCTAATGTGGTTGCGTTATGTCGATCAAGTCATGCTAACGCGTTGGGATATTTTAGGTGGGATCGTTGTTCTTTGTGGTGCTTGTCTAATTATTTTGCAGCCGCAAGGTTTGGTTCGTTAAATGGAAATCAGCATGGTGCGCATTGTTACCATGCTGATTTATAGCCACAAAGGCTTAACTTAATAGATAACTTTCATTGATTCCGCATTCTTTAACAAAATTTTCATCATGCGACACCAATATCACTGCACCATGAAAAGAGTGAATGGCTTGGGCGAGTAACTCACGCGATTCAATATCGAGATGATTTTCTGGTTCATCCAAAAGTAAGAGCTCAACAGTCTGTTGTTTCAACCCAATCAAAGCGACTTTTAAACGTTCGCCACCACTTAAATTGCTTAGAGAGCTGAGCGCCTTATCTCTACGGATTTGTAGGTTTCCTAAGCGTGTACGTGCTTGTTGCTCAGTCAGATTTGGATCAATAGCACATAAATATTCAACAGCAGATATATTTTCATCGAGTAATGAAAGATTCTGATCCAGATAAATAGAACTTACTTTGCAATAAATTTCTCCTGCAAGCGGAGAAGTTAAACCTTGAATGGTTTTCAGTAAAGTGGATTTACCCGTACCATTTGCACCGCTTAAATGTAATTTATCTCCCGCAGTCATCGCTAGATCAATAGGTTTAGTTTCGACATAAGCAAGTTTTAATTGCTGGCAACGTAGGATTTCTCCTGATTTACCAATGGTATGAGTAAACTCAAAAGATTGGGTTTTATGATGTTCAAGTTGGGTTTGCTTCTGCTGTAATTCATCTTTTGCATCTGAAAGTTGTTTACTCTGTTGTTTACGTAGGTGAGAAAGAGATTGCTCGGACTGTTCTTTCTTGGCATCCAATAAGATGGGGGCTTGAGAGCCAGAAGCCCTTATTTTTTCACCTACTTTTTTACGCTTTTGCGCTTTCATTTGGCTTTGATGTTGCTGCCCCTTGAGTTGTTTCAGCTCACGTTTCTCTTGCGATACAGCGTGTGATAATGCTTCGACTTGTGCTTGATACTGTTGTTGATACAGTGCGTAGTTACCACCGTAATAATGCATGCCAAACTGATTGAGCATAAAAATACCTTGTACATGCGCTAAAAGCTGTCGGTCATGGCTAATGATGAGTCCACCTGTAGGATGTTGAACCATTTGATCGATTAACCATTGTCGTCCTTGGGCATCCAGATGATTACTTGGTTCATCCAAAAGCAGATAATGATCTTTCAATAGGAATAAACGACAAAGGGCAAGTTTGGTTTTTTGGCCCTCACTCAAATTTTGAGTAGGGGTATCTAGTGCTGTAGGTAAATCTGCACTTTCTAAAAGTTGCTGCCATTCTGTGGGTAAGTGCCAAAGATGTTCGACTAGATCGTAATCCGTAAATGATGCGGTCCCTTGTTTAATACGTTGAAAGCATAGATATAAATCGTCAACATCGAGGGCTTGAGCAATGGTATTGGCTTGGACTCGCTGGAGTTGAGCAAGATGCTGATGTGGGCATTGCCAAGAGATTTGACCTGCATAGGGCAGTTGTGATGCTGTTTGTTCTTGCAAAAGAGACATCAATAGCGATTTCCCTTGACCATTACGTCCGATCAGTCCTGTAAACTGATGTAAAGGAAGTTGGAAATTCAGATGGTCAAACAATTTCTGCTGGGCTAATTCGAGTGATAAGTGTGAAACAATACATGCCTGTTGAGTCATAAGAAACCTCATAAACAGGATATGCAAAATAGCAAGATCGAGATAAATTTTAGAATGACAATCGCTAAACGATAGATAAGTCTATTTTGCACATCAAAAAGAAAAAAGAACTTTGATGATGGAAATAGAACTTACTTCATTGGCGTGATCTCGAATTGGTTTATTTTTCAACTATTCTATGGATGAAAACACGAAAGGTCAAATTTTACTATTTTGAAGTTTTGATTAAAAAAGATAAAAAGTGCTTGTCAAATGCTGAAATAGTGCGTAATTTAAAGGTTAGGAACAGTTTTTTAGATATTTGAAATAAACATGTTAAAGCATACTGTAAACACAAACGCATACTTTTATTTTTGGCAATATATGTAGTTGCCTGATGCGTTTCGGGCAGCAAAAAAGGGTTGCCCAACCAGTTAATACCTGATCGGCAACACCGATCAGGTTTTTTTATGCTTTAACAATCATGATTTTAGGAGAAATACCATGCATACATTCAATTATTCATATTTTAGCAAGATTTCTTGGTTTTACTTTGCAAAAAAATCAACATCACTTAGATCACACTTGCTCAAATAAATGATAGGACTGCGAAGAAGGTCAGTCCAAAGGAATTGAAAAATGAATGCTTTAAATACTGCTTTGACACAATCAACACATACAAAAGAATCAATGCTTAGCTTGCCATCACGACTCAAAGCACAGTATCCCCTGTCTGCAACTTTAGCGCAGCAAATTTCAAAACATCGTCAAACGATTCAGAATATCTTATCAGGACATGATCATCGCTTAATGGTGATTACGGGTCCTTGCTCGATTCATGATCCTATCGCAGTACTCGAATATGCTGATCGCCTCCAACAACTACAAGAACAGGTAAAAGATCAAATATTCTTGGTGATGCGTGCATATATTGAAAAGCCGCGCACTACCGTGGGCTGGAAAGGTTTCTTATATGATCCAAATTTAGATGGATCATCAGATTTACAACTCGGTTTAGAAAAATCTCGTGCGCTATACTTACAACTCATCGAAAAAGGCTTGCCGATTGCCAGCGAAATTTTAAGCCCAATGGCAACAGGCTATTTTGATGATTTACTGGCTTGGGGTGCAATAGGTGCGCGTACCAGTGAATCACAAATCCATCGTGAAATTTCTAGCCATATGCCGTACAGTATTGGCTTCAAAAATGGTACAGATGGTTCAATCCAAATTGCTTTGGATGCGATTCAGTCTGCACTGCATGGTCATCAATTCTTAGGTATGACTCAACAAGGCTTACCTGCAATTTTGCATAGCAATGGAAATCCTTTACCACATTTGATTTTACGTGGTTCAAATCATGGAACTAATTATGATTTGGCTTCGATCCAAGCCATGCACTTTAAACATAAGCATTTGCCTGCGTTAGTAATTGATTGTAGTCATGGGAATAGTGGTAAAGATCCATTACAGCAGCCGAATGTTTTAAAGCAAATCATTGCAGAACGTACTGAGTCGAAAGTTCGTGGTGTGATGATTGAAAGTCATTTGGTTGATGGCAATCAAAAGATTTCTTGCGATATGACATATGGGCAATCAGTAACCGATGGTTGTTTAGGTTGGGATAAAACGGCGCAAGTGTTGTTGGATGTTGCTGAGCAGATGCGAAAGTAAAATTTATTTAAAAAAGCCAATCAGCGATGATTGGCTTTTTGCTATTCAGGCTTAACTATTCTAAAGATTATAGATTAAGAAATTGGCTAATCTCTTGGGTAAATTTTCTTGGCTCAGTAATTAGAGGCGTATGTCCAGAACGTTCGAAATAAACAGTTTTTGCATTTGCTAAACTGTTGGCTACGATGGTTTGTCCTGTTTCTGGGTACAATGAAGATTCACGACCGATGAAGAAGGTAGTCGGGCAAGTGATATGGCTAAGTGCTTCTCGATAATCTTCGTCATGATTTAAATAATTTTCAACATACCAAAGTAAGTAATCAAGACGTTGAATAGGCAATAAGTATTTTTGTAATAATGGACGATTTAAAGCAATTTTAAAAATTTTAGGACTATATGTATTGCTGCTTTGTAGCTCAATAAACGCTCCCCATAAACTGACTAGCTTAAAACGTATTTCTTTAGGTAAATCTTCCAGTATTACAGCGTTTTTGTATTCCAATAATAAAGTCTGAATATCAAAGAGTAAGTTTTTAAATTGCAAATGTTTCTGACCAAATAGCCCATATTGCCAAGTTTCATCGACCGAAATCTTGGGTGTTTGATCGATATGTAAATAGGCTTTGAGTTTTGACCCTAAATCGCCATGTTTCATACCATGCATTGCAGTTGTTGCCCCCATGGAATAACCCATCAGGATAAATTGATCTAATTTTAGTTGTTTAATGAGTGCATCTATATCATTCCAATGACTCGAAATGGCATCGGTATTTGGTATAGCACAATCTTTTGAACCACCAAAACCACGCCAATCTGGAATAATAAATTCGTATTTTTTGCGACTCGCAAATAAAAAAGGAAGCCATTGCCAACTTTGCATACCTAGTCCTGAGAGTACGAGTACAGGTTCACCTTCACCCACACGACGTACAAATAATTTTTCTTGGTCAGGCATGGTATAAAACGGCATTATTTTTCTCCAATTTCGTTTGTTTGTTCGAACTTTTTAAGCTGAGGAATCATTTGTTCTAACCATCTTATCCATTCGATTTCTTTAATGATACCGAGTTCCAGAATCATTTTATGAATAAATAAGACACGATTAGTAGGTTCATTATTCTTAAAGTCTTTGTCATGGATTGTTTGATAAAGACTAAGTTTTTCTTTATGAAGCTCTAGATGTCGTTCAAGTTCAGGCAAAATATTATTGCCGCCAAGCTGTGCTTCTGCTCTTAATCTGACCATGAGGTCATCACGGAGTTGAGCAGGTTCGCTCTGTTGTTCAATCCATGACGCAAGTTGTATTCTTCCAAGTTGTTCAACTTGATAAGTTTTTTTACGGCTATTGGCAGCTTGTTCTTCTAATGTAGAAATCCATCCTTTTTTCAGCATTCCATTGAGTTCGCGGTAAATTTGCTGATGAGTCGCGTTCCAAAAGAAGCCCATTGAACGGTCAAAACGACGAGCTAAATCAAAACCTGTACTTGGTTTCTCTAATAAGCTCGTCAATAAAACATGGGCAAGTGACATGATGATCCGTAATAAAAAAATGACTCATCAGAATTATGCAATATGTTGCATAAAAATCAAATCTTGTTTATAACTTTATGCAACAAGTTGCATTAGCAAGCAGATTGCTAGCCAAAGGAGAAAACATGTCAGCTTATCCACATTTATTACAACCACTTGACTTGGGTTTTACCACATTAAAGAACCGTGTGCTTATGGGCTCTATGCATATTGGTTTAGAGGAAGCACCTCAAGGCTATGAACGTATGGCTGCATTTTATGCGGAACGTGCCAAAGGTGGTGTAAGTCTGATTGTAACTGGCGGTGTTTCTCCAAATGATGATGGCGTTGTATTTGCGCATGGTACAAAATTAGATACAGTCGAAGAAGCTGAAAAGCATAAAGTTGTTACTCAAGCTGTACATGATGCTGGTGGAAAGATCGCAATGCAAATTTTGCATACAGGGCGTTATTCTTATCAAGCAAACAATGTTGCGCCATCAGCGATTCAAGCACCAATCAACCCAATTAAGCCAAAAGCTCTCAGTTCAGCAGAAGTTCAGCAAACGATTGATGATTTTGCAAACTGTGCCAAGCTTGCACAATATGCAGGTTACGATGGCGTTGAAATCATGGGTTCAGAAGGTTACTTGATCAATGAATTCATTGCTGCTCGTACTAACCACCGTGATGACGAATGGGGCGGGAGTTATGAAAATCGTATCCGCTTTCCTATTGAAATCGTTAAACGTACTCGTGACTTAGTTGGCGAAAACTTTATTATTATTTATCGTTTATCGATGCTTGATTTAGTCGAAGGTGGTTCAAGTTTAGAAGAAGTTGTACAACTTGCTAAAGAAATTGAAAAAGCAGGTGCAACAATTATCAATACAGGGATTGGTTGGCATGAAGCGCGTATTCCAACGATTGCAACGAAAGTACCGCGTGCTGCATTTACATGGGTAACTGAAAAGCTAAAAGGCTCAGTTTCAATTCCGTTAATCACATCGAACCGTATCAACACACCTGAAATGGCGGAACATGTACTGGCTTCAGGTCATGCAGATATGATTTCGATGGCTCGCCCAATGTTGGCTGATGCCGATTTTGTATTGAAAGCGAGTGAAGGTCGTAGTGATGAAATCAATACGTGTATTGGTTGTAACCAAGCATGTTTAGATCATATTTTCTCGATGAAGATTGCAACATGCTTAGTCAATCCACGTGCATGTTATGAAACTGAGCTGATTTTTAAAGAAACAAATGCAATAAAAAATATTGCAGTAATTGGTGCAGGTCCAGCGGGTCTAAGTTTTGCAACGTATGCAGCAAGTCGCGGCCATAAAGTTAAAGTGTTTGATTCAAATAATCAGATTGGTGGTCAGTTTAATATTGCTAAGACCATTCCTGGTAAAGAAGAGTTTTATGAAACTTTACGCTATTTCAAACGTCAGATTGAGTTACAGCCAAATATTGAGCTAGTACTTAATCATACAGTGGCTTATGAAGAACTCAGCCAAGCTAATTATGATGAGATTGTTGTTGCAACAGGAGTAACACCGCGTCAATTACAATTTGAAGGTATTGATCATCCAAAAGTATTGAGCTACATCCAAGTATTAAAAGAGCGTGTTCCAGTCGGTAAGCGTGTTGCGATTATTGGTGCTGGTGGTATTGGCTTTGATACAGCGGAGTATTTAACCCATGAAGGTGATAGTGGTAGTTTGAACCCTGAAAAATTCTATGCGGAGTGGGGTATTGATACGAGCTATGCCCATGTAGGTGGTTTAAAGCAACCTGAGCTAGAGAAATCTGAACGTGAGATTTACTTATTACAACGTAAAACAGCAGCTGTTGGTGCTGGATTAGGTAAAACGACTGGTTGGATTCATCGTACAGGCTTAAAACATCGCGATGTGAAAATGATTGCTGGTGCAAGTTACGACAAAGTGGATGATCAAGGTTTACATATTACCGTAGATGGTCAGACCACAGTTTTAGACGTTGATAATGTTGTGATTTGTGCTGGTCAAGAATCATATACAGCAATGTTCGATCAACTTAAAGCAGATGGTAAGAATGTTCACTTGATCGGTGGTGCGAAAGAAGCGGGTGAATTAGACGCTAAACGTGCGATTCGTCAAGGTGCTGAGTTAGCAGCAGTTCTATAAGTAAAAGACGAGACATTCTCTATGTTAAGAGAATGTCTCAAACTTCACTAGCTAAAATATAAGGAAATTACAATGACAATCGAAACAACCAAGCAAGCGCTAGAAAAATGGCATCAGATGATCAAAACAGGTGACCTTTCAAATTTAAATGAGTTATTAGCTGACGATGTGGTATTTCGTTCACCTGTTGCTTTTAAGCCTTATGAGGGAAAACATGTAGTTTTCTTCATTTTAACGAATGTGATTCAGGTGTTTGAAAACTTTACTTATCACCGTGAGTTCTACACTGAAGATGGTGAAAATGTCGTGTTGGAGTTCAGTGCTAATGTAAGTGGAAAATCGCTTAAAGGTATTGATATGATTCGTTTTAATGCACAAGGAAAAATCATTGATTTTGAAGTGATGATTCGTCCAATGAGTGGTTTGGCAGCTTTAGCAGAAAAGATGGGTGCACGATTCGCACAATATCAGCCAAACGCATCTCAGTAAAATAGCCTAAGTAATGTTGAGATCATTAATATGTGGTTAAGACTTTCAACTTTTGCATTATTACCTGTACTTGTAATACAGGGTGTGAGGGTTCGTAAAAACACACCACGACTTTTAGAAGCGAGTGGTGATCGTGATGGTCTTATTGGACAAGGACAGCCACTCTCTTTACTAATTTTAGGCGATTCAGCAGCAGCTGGGGTTGGTGTTGAGACCCAGCAAGATGCTTTATCTGGTGCGATTATTTCAGAATTAAAAAAGGAATATTTGTTGCACTGGAAATTGCATGCAAAAACTGGTGATACAACAAAACAAGTTTATCAAGCGATCCAGCAATTAGAACCCAAAAAATATGATGTCGTCGTTACGTCAGTTGGTGTCAATGATGTGACTAAATTAATTTCTGCTAAAACTTGGATAAAACAACAAAAACAATTATTTACTCAAATACAAAATCATTTTCAGCCAAAATTGATTATTGTGTCTGGAGTCCCGCCAATGCAGCATTTTCCTGCATTACCCAATCCATTAGCATGGTTATTTGGGCAATATGCAGAACAAATGAATCAAACATTAAAACAGTGGTTAGCCCCACAGTCAGAATTTAGATTTATTGAATACGATATTAAAAATTTTCAGGCGATGAATTTATCTATGGCAAGTGATGGCTTTCATCCAAGTAAAGAAATCTATGCTATTTGGGGGCAACAGGTCGCGACATTGGTGCGACAAACATTTACTCGTGGTTAGATAGAGGTTTTTATTGAATATGGGTATATCTGCTTTAGATAAAATTAAAGTGTTAGGCTCTGAGCTGCTTGATTCTGTAATTGGTGCCGAGCAACCCAAAATGTACTATGACCCGAAAGGGAAAATAAAAGACGTTTTGGAAAAATTACCTCAGTTAAAGAAAAAGTATCGCCCAACACCTTGGCTTAGTAATACTCATGTACATCTTTTATATTTTGATGTCATTAGAAAAAAAACAATTAAGCTTGAATATGACCGTATTGACCAACTCATCATGCAAGATGGTGGTGTTACTGCAGTTGCATGGTATGGCTATAATCTTCCGGCCGAAACGCCTACAATCGTAATTATGCATACGATTACAGGTACACCAGAAAGTATGCGTGAACTCGTTAAAGACTTACATGCATATACCGGTTGGCGGGTTGCACTTTGTTTACGCCGTGGACATGCAGGTTTACCTATGCCAGTACCTCGCATTTCTCTTTTTGGTTTGACTGATGATTTACGAGAGCAACTTAATCATATTCAAACTCTTTTTCCAGAATCCGATTTATATGCAGTAGGTTCGTCAGCAGGGACAGGACTTTTAGTACGTTATCTTGGCGAGCAAGGCCTCGATACACCATTTAAAGCAGCTTTTGCAATGTGTCCTGGCTATAACACTGAAATTGGCTTTAAAAATGTACATCCTTTTTATAGCAAAATGATGACTAAAAAATTATTCAAATACTTTATTTACCCTTATGAAAATACATGGAATCAGGTTGCTTCGCTAAAAAAGGTATTAGCAACAACAAACTTAGAAGCATTTGAGAAAGAATATTTCGAGATGGCAGGTTTTGACGATTATCAAAGTTACTGTAAAGCAATTAATCCAATTTATGTATTGGAGAATATTAAAATTCCATTGATGGTGCTGAATGCAGAAGATGATCCTGTTTGTTCAATTAAAAATTTAGAGCCTTATAAAGAGGTTATTCAGCAAATGGAAAATATTGCTGTAGTTACAACAAAGAAAGGAAGCCACTGTGGTTTTTACGAAAGTTTAGAAGTGAAATCGTGGGCATCACGACTGATGGCAGACTTTTTTAAACACTACTCCTAATTTATAGGCTATAAAAAAATCACGAGTCGCTTTACAACGACTCATGGCTTTTTGAGAATTAAATAAATTAATTATTTAATGCAGGTGTTGCAGCTGCAATCGCTGCCGCAACTGCATCGTCTTCAGTTTGTGCAGGAGCGGGTTTGACGGCTTTAGGTTGTTCAACTTTTGCTGGTTTCTGTTCAGTTTGCGCAGATTTTGGTTGTTCAACTTGTGCCGTTGTTGTCTCTTCTGCTGTTTGAGCTGGGCGAGTTTCACGACGAATTTCTGTAGTTGTATTTGGCGTTTCTTCTCTACTCATCTCAATCACTGGAGCTGGCGTTGCTGGTTTATCTACGCTTTCCAAAGGCTGAAATTCTTGGTTTTGTTGTGGTTGAGATGCTGCTTGAGTCGTTTGTGCTTCAGAAGTTTGTTCTGATTGTTCTTCATTTTTTGGCTCTTCTTTTTTGACACAAGCAGTAAGTAATAGACCAGTTGCAAGCGCAGCACAAATTAAAAGTTTTTTATTCGCCATTGTTAAAGCTACATATTGAATGAAAGATGTTAGTGATTATACCAGTAAAATTAAATGAAAAAATCCCTAGGATTTATTGAGTTTGTTGATATTTTATAAATGCTTGCATCAGCGTATCTGTTGAAATCGCAATATGCTCAAAATCTTCGAGTGAATTTATTTCACATCCAAAGTTGTTTTTATACATTAAACATAATTTATGGATGAAATATCCACAAATCCCATAAATTTTTATCGAAAATGCTGATAGAATAGTCAGTTGTTTATAGTTCTTTGAATTGATGCGGTTTGACTTTGCTTTATAGGGGCAGAGTACAGTAAAATTGCCCAACATTGTAGGCCGATTTCGGCTCGATTGTACGAGAAACTCAATGACCCATTTTATTTTTGTCACTGGTGGTGTGGTTTCATCACTAGGTAAAGGTATTTCTGCTGCTTCTGTTGCTGCACTTTTGGAAGCTCGTGGCTTGAAAGTCACTATGGTAAAAATGGATCCATACATTAATGTAGATCCAGGTACCATGAGCCCATTTCAGCACGGTGAAGTTTTCGTCACAGAGGATGGTGCTGAAACTGACTTAGATTTGGGATATTACGAACGTTTCTTACGTCGTGCGAAAATGACCAAACTGAATAACTTTACCAGCGGTCGTGTCTATCAGGACGTTTTGAATAAAGAACGTCGTGGTGATTACTTAGGTGGTACGGTTCAAGTTATTCCACATATTACAGATAATATTAAAGAACGTGTACTTCGCGCAGGTGAAGGTTACGACGTTGCGATCGTTGAGATTGGTGGTACAGTTGGTGATATCGAATCACTTCCTTTTATGGAATCAGTACGTCAGTTGATGGTAGAGCTTGGGCATAAACGTACCATGTTGATGCACTTGACGTTATTGCCATATATCAAATCTGCTGCTGAACTTAAAACTAAGCCAACTCAACATTCAGTTAAAGAACTTCTTTCGATCGGTATTCAGCCAGATATCTTAATCTGCCGTACTGAATATGATGTTGATGTTGATACTAAACGTAAAATTGCATTGTTCACCAATGTTGAAGCGCGTGCCGTTGTGGTATGTAAAGATGCAAAAACAATTTATCAAATTCCACGAACATTCTACGAACAAAATGTTGACGATTTAATTTGTGAACGTTTTGGTTACAACGATCTTCCAGAAGCAAATCTTGAAGATTGGGATAATGTGGTAGAAGCATTATTGAACCCTGAATACACGGTTCGTGTTGCGATGGTCGGTAAATATGTTGAATTACCAGATGCTTATAAATCTGTAAATGAAGCACTTTTACATGCAGGTATTCAAAATCGCGTTAAAGTTCAGATTGATTACGTCAATGCTGAAGACCTTGAACAGCAAGATATGAGTATTTTGAGCACTGCTGATGCGATTTTAGTACCAGGTGGTTTCGGTGAGCGTGGTACTGAAGGCAAGATGAAAGCCATTCAATATGCACGTGAAAACAAGATTCCATTCCTTGGTATTTGTTTAGGTATGCAGTTGGCTGTGATTGAGTATGCACGCAATGTTGCAGGTATGCCTGAAGCGAGTTCAACTGAATTCAATCGCTCAACTAAGTATCCACTCATTGGTTTAATCACTGAATGGTTAGATGAACGTGGTGAATTACAACAACGCAGTCTTGAGTCGGATCTTGGCGGTACGATGCGTTTGGGTGCACAAAAGTCTGAATTGGTTGAAGGCACAAAAACGCGTGCAGTATATGGTAAAGCTGAAATTACAGAGCGTCACCGTCATCGCTATGAAATGAATGATCGTTTTATTCCTACACTTGAACAAGCGGGCATGAAAATTTCAGGTTATTCATCAGTACAACATTTAGTTGAAACTGTAGAAATTCCTGAACATCCTTGGTTTATTGCTGTACAATTCCACCCAGAATTTACAAGCTCGCCACGTGATGGTCATCCATTATTTGCTGGTTTCATTGAAGCTGCAAAAAAACAGCATCAAAAGTAAGTACTAAGTTTTAAATAAACTGGGAAAGTTTGAATGTCACAATTAAAACCACAAGAAGTTGTACGTTTAGGCGATATACAAATGGCAAATCATTTGCCATTTGTATTATTTGGCGGAATGAACGTATTAGAGTCAAAAGATTTAGCATTTGAAATTGCTGAAACTTATGTTGATATTTGCAAACGCTTAGATATCCCTTATGTATTTAAGGCAAGCTTTGATAAAGCAAACCGTTCAAGCCTAAACTCTTATCGTGGACCGGGTTTGGAAAAAGGGATTGAATGGCTTGCGGACATTAAAAAACATTTTAATGTGCCAATTATTACAGACGTTCATGAACCCTACCAAGCAGCGCCTGTTGCTGAAGTTGCGGACATTATCCAACTCCCAGCCTTCTTAAGTCGCCAGACTGATCTTGTTGAAGCAATGGCAAAAACTCAAGCCATTATCAATATCAAAAAAGCACAATTCTTAGCACCACACGAAATGCGCCATATTTTGCATAAGTGTTTGGAAGCTGGAAACGATAAACTCATTCTTTGTGAGCGTGGTTCAGCATTTGGCTATAACAACTTAGTTGTAGATATGCTTGGCTTCGACATCATGAAAGAAATGAACGTACCCGTATTCTTTGATGTAACGCATGCATTACAAACGCCTGGTGGACGTGCTGACTCTGCTGGTGGTCGCCGTGCTCAAATCACGACTTTAGCGCGTGCAGGTATGGCAACAGGTTTAGCGGGTCTGTTCTTGGAAGCACATCCAGAACCTGAAATTGCAAAATGTGATGGACCGTGTGCTTTGCGTTTATCTCAGCTTGAGCCATTCTTGGCGCAATTAAAAGAATTGGATACTTTAGTTAAAGGATTCAAAAAGTTAGATACCCATTGATGTAATTGTTTACATCTTATTTTCATTCAACAGAGGAATTGTTCATGAGCCAAATCGTTGACATCCGCGCACGTGAAATTTTGGACTCTCGTGGTAACCCAACCATCGAAGCAGACGTTATTTTAGAATCTGGGGTTGTGGGTCGTGCATGTGCACCATCTGGTGCTTCGACTGGTTCTCGTGAAGCTTTAGAACTTCGTGATGGCGACAAAGCACGCTATTTAGGTAAAGGTGTTAAAAATGCGGTTAATAACGTAAACACTTTAATCCGTGATGCTTTAGTGGGTAAATCAGTATTTGAACAAAAAGACATCGATAACACGATGATCGAGCTTGATGGTACTGAAAACAAAGAAAAACTAGGTGCTAACGCAACTCTAGCTGTTTCTTTGGCTGCTGCTCGCGCTGCTGCTACTGAAAAGAAAATTCCTCTTTTCCAATACATCGCAGACTTGCGTGGTCAAACAACTTTGAGCATGCCTGTGCCAATGATGAACATCATTAATGGTGGTTCACATGCAGACAATAATGTTGATATTCAAGAGTTCATGATTGAGCCAGTTGGTTTCACTTCATTCTCTGAAGCATTACGTGCAGGTGCTGAAATCTTCCATTCTCTAAAATCAGTTTTAAACAAAAAAGGTTTAAACACTGCTGTAGGTGATGAAGGTGGTTTTGCTCCGAACTTGCGTTCAAATGAAGAAGCTATCACTGTTATTCTTGAAGCGATTGGTCAAACGGGTTACAAAGCGGGTTCTGACATTATGTTAGCACTTGACTGTGCATCTTCAGAATTTTACAAAAATGGTCAATATATTCTTGCAGGTGAAGGTAATAAAGCATTCACAAGCAACCAGTTCTCTGATTATTTAGCTGGTCTTGTAAACCAATATCCAATCATTTCGATTGAAGATGGTCTTGATGAGTCTGACTGGGAAGGTTGGAGTTACTTAACATCAATCCTTGGTGACAAAATCCAATTGGTTGGCGACGATTTATTCGTAACTAATCCTAAAATTTTACAACGTGGTATTAATGAGAAAGTCGGTAACTCAATTCTGATCAAATACAACCAGATTGGTACATTGACTGAAACTCTAGATGCAATTTACCTTGCGAAAGCGAATGGTTATAGCACTGTAATTTCACACCGTTCAGGTGAAACTGAAGATTCAACCATTGCTGACTTGGCTGTAGGTACAGCAGCTGGTCAAATCAAGACGGGTTCACTATGCCGTTCTGACCGCGTAGCGAAATATAACCAATTACTTCGTATCGAAGAATTAACGAAAGCAGTTTACCGCGGTAAAGCTGAATTCAAAGGTCTAAACTAAGGTCATTTATCTATGTTGAACACTTCTGATCATCATTCTTTACAAAAGAGAGAAACTCTGCAAATTCATAATCATATAGAATTTACAGATAATCTTCTTTTAAGAAGGATGTAGGAGTTTTTCATGATAGAAATGTTTCGATCGACCTCGAGTAAATTGATTCTAGTGCTTGTCATCGCTTTGGTGACAAGTTTACAGTATCAATTTTGGCTAGGTGAGGGAGGGTATTTTCCTCATCAAGCCTTGACTCAACAGATTAAGCAACAAGCAGAAGTGAATACGGAGCTTAAAGAGCGCAATCGTATTTTAGCAGCCGAAGTTTTCGACTTAAAAAATGGAACGGAAGCGATTGAAGAACATGCACGTTTGGATTTAGGTTTGGTTAAACCTAATGAAACTTTTGTGCAGATGAGCACAATTAGTACGCATTATAAACCGATTTATATTGATCCAAACGCAAAAATAGATGCAGCAACAAATGAAAACCCAGACTAAGCTGTGGGCTGTTGTTCCAGCCGCAGGTTCTGGCAGTCGTTTTTCGAAAACTGAATTAAAACAATATCAATATATTCAAAATCGTACTGTGCTTGAGCATACAGTTAATCGATTAAATACACTAGATTTAGCTGGTTGTGTACTTGCAATCGGTGAGAATGATAATTTTGCTAGAACACTTTCTTTTGATCATAAAGAGAAATTACATTTTTGTTTAGGTGGAGTCGAACGAGTAAATTCTGTGCTCAATGCATTAATTTACTTATCTGATATCGCGGATGAAAATGATTGGGTATTGGTGCATGATGCAGCCCGACCTTGTGTTACGCGTGCTAATTTAGAGCAATTGGTTAATTCTGCAATACAAAATAATCAAAGTGCAATTTTGGCTATTCCAGTACGTGATACTTTAAAACAAGTGCGTGTTGAACACCAGATTGAAAAAACTGTAAGTCGTGAGTTGTTGTGGCAAGCACAAACGCCACAGATCGCAAAATTAAAAATATTAAAAAATGCGCTTGAAACAGCATTGATAGATCATATGACGATTACTGATGAAGCAAGTGCATTAGAATACGCTGATTTTCCTGTACAAGTAGTACAAGGTCGTTCAGACAATATTAAAATTACTTATCCTGATGATTTAGAACTTGCACAGTTAATTCTTCAATCACAGATTCGTCTTTAATTTTAGATTGAAATAGCCTAAGTAAATTTTATTTTATACTTTTACATCATTCTGAATGACAATAAAATGATGATTTGTTAGATTAAAAAAACATAATTTATAATGGGTTAACAAATGAAAAAATTATTAATCTTAAGTCTTTTTACTTTTTCTTTAGTAGGATGTGCTTCTACACCATCAGAAACTTCAAATACTGTACAGGAAACGATACGTTATTCATCAAGTCCTTGTTTTGGTGCTTGTCCAATTTATTCGGTAGAAATCTCACCTTCTGGAACAGTGAATTTCAATGGTAAGCAATATACTAAAGTGACGGGTACTCAGACGTTAACAATAGATCCTTCGGTATATAAAAAATTACAACAGGAGTTGAAAACTTATCGTCCAGAAACAGGTGCAAACGTTAAAACAACTGGTTGTCAGCAAACGGCAACTGATCAACCAAGTGCATATTTTGTTTGGATTCGACCAGATGGAACAACAACGAAATTAAGTCACTATACTGGTTGTATTTCACCAGCAAATATAGAATTAAATAAACTGATTGATAAACTTCCTAAATTGATTGGTATCGAAGATTTAGTACGCTAATGTCTATGAGGCTAAAATAGATAAATTTGTCATTTATTTTAGCTCAAGTATAAGTAGAATCATGCGGAGGAGTCTTAAATGACAGCTTTTACAATCATGAAAATGAGTATGCAAGAAGAAGATTATCCTCCAAGTCTTGCTGTAGAAGCATTCCGCAATGCGTTCAAGCAAGCCAGTCTTCGACTGTGGTATTGTGAAAAATCATCTTTTATTGGAACCATCGTTGAGATGGTGAAATTGGTATCATTAAAAATAGATCAATATTTCCTAAAATCCAAAAAAACAGGCTATTGTACATTTTAATGCGACAAATTAAGTCTAGAATTCGAATAGTTTGGGATGGGAAAAGCAAAATTAAAGATGATTTGTTACTCTGGCATATCAAGGCATATTTCAGATTTAAATCTTCAAATGGTGAAAAATCAGCATTTTTCTGAAATTTAAAAAGCAGAAAATTACGCAAGCTAAATTATATTGTAAATGATTTTTCTATTTGATTTGTTAAGTGAGCATTGGCTGAATTTGAATGGAAATTCTGTAACAATAAAGCGCTTTAATTATTATACTTAATAATATAATATAAAAATATATAATGTTTTTGCGGATCAATTATGTCTAGCATTATTTCTGCTTTAATCGGTGGTGGAATTTTAGGGCTTGCAGTCGTTGGCTATTTATATGTGAATGGTCGCATTACAGGTATTAGTGGATTACTGTCTCAATTATTACAACCCAAGCTATTGGTTCGAAGCTCGGCTATGTGGTTCTTATTGGGGTTACTGATCACGCCATTTATATACCAGATCTTTGTAACACCAGACATTGTTATTAAATCATCTCCAATTGGATTGATTATTGCTGGTTTATTGGTTGGTTTTGGTACTCGTTTGGGTTCAGGTTGTACAAGTGGGCATGGGATCTGCGGGATCAGCCGCCTATCTATACGCTCCATGATTGCTACAGTTACATTCATGTTAGCTGGAATAATAACTGTATATGTTATTCGTCATATCTTTGGAGCTGCGCTATGAAGAATGCACTTGCTTTTGTATTTGGTAGCTTGTTTGCGCTAGGCTTGCTGGTTTCAGGAATGTCTAATCCTGAAAAAGTTTTAGGTTTTCTTGATATTTTTGGAAAATGGGATATCAGTTTGATGTTTGTGATGATTGGTGCAATCATTGTGGCTATTCTTCCATTTCAAAAAGCGATTCGAAATCCGAAAACAATTTTTGGTGAAGAAATATCATTACCAATCAGTACTCAAATTGATAAAAAATTAATAGTTGGGTCGATTCTTTTTGGAGTTGGTTGGGGCATTGCCGGAATCTGTCCTGCACCTGCAATTACATTAATCGGATTAGGTTATTCTCAAGTATGGTATTTTATTATCGCGATGTTGTTTGGTATGTTTGTACATCGTTTATGGTCCGAACGATAGGCTGCATGATTTAATATGCCATCTTTTATCAAGTCGCATCTAAGAGATGTGGCTTGATCATTAAAATTAGATAGAATTTTTAGCCCCAAAATTTTATTGCGTAAAAGTATTACAAAAACTATTTTGTCTTTTTAAGAATATCCATTGTCCTAAATTGGAAACTCAGCTTCTAAAGAATATTGAATCATAGAACCAACCAAAGATAAATTTGTGAGGTTACTATATGAATGCTATTCATCAGATCGAAACTAATGCTTCAAAGTTTAAAGATAAAAAAAGAAAGTTATGGATGTTAGGTCTTGTTATTCCAAATATTGCAAATGCTGCGATGTTAGGTTACCAATTTGGACCGAAGCGTACCAAGAAATTTTTTGCAGCCGCAGGGCCAATTGCATTACATGGTCTGATTCCACTTATTGATAAATTTCTAGGTGAAGACTCGGAGAACCCTCCTGAAGAGGCAATAGCTGAATTAGAAGCAGACTCTTATTATGCAAAAATTGTGAATCTTTATATCCCATTACAATATATTGCAAATATTTATGGCAACTATATTGCCAGTCGGGATTCGACACCACTCTCTGATCGTATTCTGATTGGAACAACACTGGGTTTAGTGAATGGCGTCGCAATTAATACCGCACATGAGTTAAGTCATAAATCTGGAAAGTTACAACACTATTTATCGCATTTGTGTTTAGCACCCACAGGTTACAATCACTTTCGCATTGAACATCCTTATGGGCATCATTTGCGTGTTGCAACACCAGAAGACCCAGCTTCATCACAATTTGGTGAGTCTTTTTGGAAGTTTTGGCCGAGAACAGTCAGTGGTAGTTTTAAATCGGCAATTGAAATTGAAACCAGGCGGTTAGAGAGAAAAGGCTTATCTTTTTGGTCAATCCACAATGAGCTACTACAAGGTTGGGCAATGTCTGCCGTTTATCATGGATTAATGCTCAAAGTGTTTGGCAAAAATATTATTCCTACTCAAATCACGCAATCGCTCTATGGGATTACGTTATTTGAAGCGGTCAATTATATGGAGCATTACGGTTTAAAACGACAAAAGCTAGAAAATGGTCGTTATGAAAGAACCATGCCTGTACATAGTTGGAATAATAACAGCTTATTCAGCAATATTTTGTTGTATCAACTACAGCGTCATTCAGATCACCATGCTTATCCAACACGTAGTTATCAAGCATTACGTCATTATGAAAATGTACCGCAATTGCCAGCAGGATACACAAGCTTATTTTTACAAGTGTTTATACCCTCATATTGGTTTAGTATTATGGATAAGCAGGTGATTAATTATTACCAAGGGGATATTGATAAGATCAATGTCTATGAGCCAGCGAAAGAAACTGTTCTGCAAAAATATAATCAATATTTTCAAGCTCAAGCAACGGAGGCGCTCTAAACATGAAAAAATATCAATGTATCGTATGTGGATGGATTTATGATCAATCTCTAGGTCTGCCAGAAGATGGCATCAATGCAGGCACTGCGTGGGAAGATATTCCTGAGAGTTGGACATGTCCAGACTGCGGGGTATCTAAAGCAGATTTTGAGATGGTTGAAATCTAAAGTAGAAAGAAGCGGCAAGAACAAAACCTTGCCGTTGATCTATAAAGAAATTACAAAAATGAATAATCAAATCCCGTATATCCCAGCAAGATATTATTTCAAGATACTCGATATATTAGAATCGAGAAATATCACGACAGAAGAAATATTATCTGAAATAAATATTGATCTAAAAAAATACCTAAGCTCACCTGACATGAAAATGAACCAAGAACAGGTTGAAAAATTCATTTCATTTTGTCTAAAGTTTCCACGTAATTATGATTTAGCATTTGAATTAGGACATTCTTTAAAAGTGAGTTCGCATAGCTTAGTTGGCTATGCGATTCTAACCAGTGAAAACTTAGAGCAAGCACTGATTTATATTTCTAAATATTTTTCTTTGATTATCCCTAGTTTTAAACTTTCATATTTTTATCATACCGATCAATCAATGGAATTGATTTGTGAGCCTGTGATTCAAATAGATACTTTATCTCTAAACTTCCATCTTGAGGCGATTGCGGTCGCTTTGCATTGTACGATTCATGAGTTGGTTGAGAATAGGTTATTGCCATATCATATTTTTATGTCAATCAATGAGCCGTTACATGGCTATCGCTATGCACATCTAAGCAAAGTGAAATTTCACTTTAATACTTTGAAAAAACCAAGCCTTAGAGTGCAATTGAGTGAAAAACTGATTAAACAAAAGCTACGTCTAGCTGATGAAGGAACACGTAAAGCGATTGAACTAAAGTGTCAGGAACAAATATATGAGATTAAGAACAATATTGATTTGGTGGTTTGGCTCAAACAACTATTTTTAAACTCTTCTGAAATTCCGAGTCTAGAAGACTGTGCAAAATTATTGAATATTTCGAGTAAAACATTGCAACGGAATTTAAAAGAGAAGGAGACCTCATATCAGGAATTAAAAAACACGGTCATTATTGATAAAGCTAAACAGATGTTGATTTCTTCTAATAAAAGTATGATTGAAATAGCTGAGGAGTTGGGTTATGCATCTGCTTCTAATTTTTCTCGCTCATTTAAGTTTTTTGTTGGTATTGCACCAACGATTTATCAAAAGAATATCAAAACTTATAACTGAGAAGTCTATTTAAATTTTTCTATAAGGCTGTTTTTAAATGGTGCAATTTATATTGCACCATGTCTATATTGAAAATATCCGAGAGAAAAATACTCTTAATTTTTAGGTGGTATAAACGACATTGCACGTTCTGCTAAGGCGGTAATGGTTAAACTTGGGTTGACACCTAAATTTGCGCCTAGCATTGCACCATCAATGATGTACATATTTTTATAATTAAACACGCGATTTTGTGCATCGATCACACCTTCTTCAGCCGAAGTTGCCATTGCGCAGCCACCCATGCAATGTGCAGTAAAGGGAATATTAAATAGTATTTCAGTTTTGGTCGTCATAGGATGCCCATTAAACATTTTGGCAACTTTTTCAGTAAAGGCATTTGCCTGCGGAATATAGACTGGTAAGGGCTGACCTTGTGAAGACAATGTTTTGCTAAAAGGCCACCACCAATTTCTTTTTAATTTCATTTGAATTGATGCATCAACCGTTTGCATGACCAAAAAAATAAGCGTCTGTTTTGCAAAACCAAAAGGATTATTCATTTTCAAGAAGATTAGGGGATGGCAGATCAATGCCCATAACCATAACAAAATGCGTAAAAAACCTGGTTTTCCACCGACGAGGTGAGTTGTAAGCAAACCCATTCCATCTGAACCTCGTTGATAGCGAGTTGCTTCGATATGAGTATTACGATCAAGATAAATGCTTGAACCAATTGCTACACCTTGACTCATATCGACACGCTGATCAAAGAAACGAACGCCTAAAATGGACTCAGCATTGGTTCTGACTTGTGTGCCTAATTGCTTGGAAATGTTGGGTAAAGTTTTATTATCTTTGAGACGTAGCAACAATTCTTGTGTTCCAAGAGATGAAGCTGAAAAAATGACGTTTTTAACCTGCCAAACTCGCTTATTTCGATGTCCCCATTTAGTAGAATGAATTGTGGTCACAGTATAGCCATCACTTCCATCGACTTTATTGTTTAAAGGACGAATATCAATGACCTTTGTTTCAGCAAAAACTTTCGCGCCTTGTTTTTCAGCAAAATATAAATAGTTTTTATCTAGGGTATTTTTAGCATTATGTTTACAGCCCGTCATACATCCGCCACAAGCAGTACAGGTTGCGCGATCTGGACCTTTTCCATCGAAATAAGGATCAGTATAGGTTTTACCGCCTTGTTCACCTTGAGGAGGGAAGAAGGTTGCAACTCGTGTTGGTCTAAAGGTATGCCCAACACCAACAGCATCTCCCATTTTCTTGAGCATATGATCAGCAGGCCCAAATATTTTATTGTCCGTTACCCCCAACATTCTTTCTGCTTCAGCAAAATATTGTGGCATATCTTCTTTTAACTGTGGGATTTTCCCCCAAGTACCTTCACTCCATACACTATCAGGAGGAACTAATAATGTATTGGCATAGGTGATAGAACCACCGCCGACAGCATTGCCACAGATAATTGCAACATGCCTAAAAATACGTAAATTAAAAAATCCAAAGAAATTTATAGCAGGTCGCCAGATCCATTTTGGGGTATTCCAATTGGTTTTAGGAAAATCTTTCGCTTCCCAACGTTTTCCCATTTCCATCACTGCGACGGAATATCCTTTTTCTGAAAGTCGATGTGCTGAGACACTTCCTCCAAATCCTGAACCAATAATGAGATAGTCAAAGTCATAATCGTCTTTAATCATTTGGAAAAACTCCTACATTTCAGCGATTTAAAATCTATCTGTGAGTTTGAATAAAGACCATTTTTTAAAGACTTTTTTAAAAAATGGAGCCGTACTAAAAGTGAGATAGATGAATATGCTGAAAATTTCCATTGAATGGTTTTAAAAGTTCATCCTGATTTATTATTTTGTTGTTTGCATAGCAGAAAAAGACAATCAATATTCATAAAGCGACATAAAATATTTTAGTGAAATTCAAATAGCCTAAGTGGATTTTGATAATTTTAAATGAATAAAAAGCAACCAAAGAAAAACAAAAATTCTACAATAAGAACGAGCTATGCTAAAACTACATTTCATTTTAGAACTTGATGAAAATAAGATTATTCAATGACCAACATTTAGCAATTAAAGTTAATATATTCTTTATCTTAATTTAAGTAATATTAAATAAATATTTGAAATATATTGCTTATTTTATTATTTTGTATAAGTCTTAATAAACGATTTTTTATTAATAAAAATACTGAGGACTATTAAATTGGCATATTTAACTAAAGCACTAATTAAACAAGATATCGCAGGAGATTTAAAGGAAGAATGTAATGCACATTTGGATACTTTGATTGCTCTCGCAGATGCAAAAGCTGAATATTATGCAGAAAAGATAAAAAGTGATTTACTTTCAGCCGGTTGTGGAAATGATAAATCGTTTCCTATACATT